>JANQKH010000630.1 GCA_028281215.1 Phycisphaeraceae bacterium
TGAACCACAGGGCGACGGCAAGGGCAGTCAGATTCAATCGCAAGTTCATGATGGGGCTCCGTAGCCGTCGACTATTCGTCGGCCGATTTTGCGCGGGCGGGTTTTAGCTTTGGATCGTCCAAGTCCAGCCGGTAGAGCAACTGATTGTAATCGTACTGCGGTGTCGGGTGCGGCCGATTAGCGAACGTGTGCGTGTACGTGCCTTCAAACAAAAGCACAGGCGAATCGTCCGGCACAAACTCGGGATGAATCCGCGGGTTGTAAAACGTGTAATTCTTGTGCGTCAGCACTTTCACCGCCGGTCCCCACGGCCCGGTCGGCGCGTCGGCCTCGGCGTAGTAAATCTCCCCAAACGCCGACGGTTTGCCAAGGTATTGCGTGAAGATGGTGACAAAGCGTTTGCGGTATGGATTCCACGCGACCGAGCCGCGGTGCGGTTTGATGGCTTGACCCTTCGTGGTTTTGATCGTCGCCTGCGGTTCGAGGGATTGCCAGGTTTGTGGGTTCGCCCATGCTTCATAGGTGGCGGGAAAACGTGTTGTTGGAAACGGGTCGCCGAAGTAAATCCAGGTTTTGCCGTCGGTGCCTTTCCATCGCACGGGATGACCACGCGGAACAACGGGTTGCTTTCGACCATCTTTGTTGCGATTCCAAAGGACGCGCGTGCGCTCAAACGATTCGGATTTGTCGTTCCAGACACACAAGCCGATTTCGTATTCAGACAGTGGCGGTTGAATCTTTGTGTACGTGGCGACCAGATGCTGGTTGTCATCCCGGTCAGGCAGGCTGGTGTAACCAGTCAGCCAGGTTGGTCCGGCGCCGGGCATTTTCGCAACGCCGCGCGGCTTGTTTTGCTTGTCACGAAAATAGTCGAACGTGACGCGTAACGGCGGCTCGAATGACTTCAATGGTTGAGGCGATGTTGTCGCGCTGCTGCTATGGAAAATACCAAGTGGGTAGTGCGCGAGTGTGGTGTCGCCCCAAAGCCAGAAGTGTTTACCACGATGAATGGCGGTCTGCACGCTATCGCAACCGACGATGCCGGATTCACGCCACTTGGTTTCCAATCCGCACTTTTGACTTTCGGCGAACAAGCCGGCGCCTGTGAGTCGGCCGAGCCGTTTGGCGATGATTGTGCGGTTGACTTTGATTTGAGTTGACTTACCCGCCATCGGTGTGATGCGCACGCCGCGCATGCCGAAGCCGTCTTTCGGAACTTCATAACCCCAGCCGTCCACGAAAAGCCACGTGGGTTTGCCCATCAGTTCCGGCAGGTCAAACGCCGCGATGCCGGCATTGTCGGTGAAAAAGCGAACGTGGTGCGTGGTCCGTAATTCAACCATCGGCACCGGCCAGCCGTTTTCGGCGTCAACCACTTCAATACGAAATGGTTGTTCCGCAATCGCGACGACCGATCCACCAAGGTTGCACGTCAGCAGCAGAAAAAATGCCGTGAAGCGAACGCATCGGAGGATCACGGAACCGTTCATAGAACACCTTGTGCGTCCAACTTCATCGGACTGCCGAGGTCTACGCATTCAGCAGTTCACGCCTTCGGTCGCGCCCGCCGTCGCGACGTTGCCCGGCAGTTGTGGTTCGATCACGCCTTTCACCTTCGGCCAAAGCAGCAGGGCCTCGATGATCATCCAGATTTCGAGCGCCAGCGTGGCGGCGCCGATGAACATGAGCAGCCAGTTGCCGTCTTCGAGCCAACTGGTGTTCTTGCCCGGTGCTTCAATGAACATCTGCCAGACCATGGCCAGCGCCGGCATGACCAGCATGAACAGCAACGGAATGACCAGAAAGAAGATCGGCTTCTTGCGTCGCCAAAGGTAGAAGCCCATCACGAGGAAAGAGAGGCCGGCCAGCAGTTGGTTGGTGGCGCCAAAGAGCGGCCAGAGGATCAACCCGCCGCCGCCGGCGGTGTCCATGCTCCAGTCTTTGCCGGGGATGGGTAACGCCGCCAGCGCGCCGGCGATGACAATCGCGAAGATCGTCGCACCGTGTTTGTTTTTCAGCAAACCGAGCGGACCGGCGCCGACCGGGACGACGTCGGCGTTGCCGCGCGCTTCGGCCGGCGTGATCGAGGTGTCTTCGGCATCGGGCTTGTCGAGTGTGGCGGCCAATTCCTGAATCACATAGCGTTGCAGTCGGCAGGCGGTGTCCAACGTCGTGCCGGCGAAGGACGCCACGAGCACACCCATCAGCGCGACCGCGATGGCCAGTGGAATGCCGAGCGACGCCAGGAAGTTGGCCGCGCCGTCCACGAACGCACCGACTTTCGCGCCTAAACTCTTCGCCGAAAGCCATGATGCATAGCGCGTTTGAAACGCAGCCGTGCCGACGGTTACAGCTTTCGGTCCGTCTGCGGTTTGCGTGACCACCACATCGTCACCAAACGCGACGCCTGTATCCATCACCAGCCGTTGCGAACCGACTTCGGTCGCACCAGAGTCAGTCTCTTTGGTAACCGTGGCGATGCCTTCCTTGATGGTCAGTTGATGCTTTTCGCCGCCGGCGTTGTGGAAACTCGCCGCGTTGTTCTTGAGGCGCAGGTTGCTTCCAAGCCCGAGCCCGGCCACGCATGCGAGAATGACCAGCGTTGCCAGGAAACCTTCGGTAAGCATGCCGCCGTAACCGACGAAGCGGGCTTCCGGCTCCTTGTCGAGTTGTTTGCTGGACGTGCCGCTGGACACAAGGCAATGAAATCCGCTGATCGCACCGCACGCGATGGTGATGAACAGGAACGGAAAAATCAGCGGTGCGTCCTTGGGCTCAAAGTTCATCATTGGCGCCGCGATGTCCAGCGCAGGCCGTTCCATACCGTTGGCGGGCGGACTACCGTTGAAGATGGCGGCTGCGAATAGGCCGACTACAATTAACGCCAATGCTGAGATCAGTTGCAAACTGTTGATGTAGTCGCGCGGCTGAAGCAACGTCCAGACCGGAAGCACAGAAGCCACGTAGGAATACACCAACAGCAGGCCGACCCAGACGATGATCGGTACACCGTCGTTCATGACACCCGGTTCGCCGCCCATCGCGTGGTTGAACGCATGCAGCGGACCCCAGTCACCGTAGATCACGGTCAGGTACATTACGGCCAAGGCAATCAGCGAAGGAATGGTGATGCTCATACCTTTGCGATGCAGCCAAAGGCCGATGACGACCGCGATGGGAATCTGCACGACACACGGGAAGATCGAGGCGGGATACAGATCAAACACGGCGGCAATCACGAGCCCGAAGATCGCCAGCACAATGGTCAACGCCATCGCGAGCACCAACAGGAACAGCAATCGCACCCGCCGGTTCAACACGCGACCGGCGATGTCGCCGACGCTTTGACCGTTGTTGCGAAGCGACACGACCAGCGCGCCGAAGTCATGCACGGCGCCGATGAAGATCGACCCGAACACCACCCAAAGCAGGGCGGGCAGCCAGCCCCACATCACGGCAATCGCCGGACCCACAATCGGCCCCGTGCCGGCGATGCTCGTGAAGTGATGTCCGAACACGATCGGCTTTTTCGTGGGGCAGTAGTCCACATCGTCGCGCAGGCGGTGCGCGGGTGTGACGGTGTCGGCGGCGAGGTTGAAGATTTTGCCGCCCAGCCATCGGCCGTACGTGTGATACGCGATGATGAACGCGATGCCGGCGCCGAGTGCGATCAGAAGCGTGCCCATGTGAGGGAGTCCTTGCCGTGAGGCGGAATGATTGGATAGTGTTGGCTTTTCAGCGCGATTAAAACAGAGATTATAGCGACGTGCAGGCCGTTCAGAGGTAAGATGAGGTTGGGCGTAGGTTTCTCGTTGCAATCCTCTTGATCACTGGAGTCAGATATGACTGTTCGGCTCACGTCTGTCAAACGATACGCCGTGGTCTTCATGCTGTTTGCGATGCTATGCGCCAACGCGGGCTGCCTGTTGTCGCTCAAATCGATGGCGACAAAGAAGAACATCGTCACCAACGATTCCCTTGAAGGCTCATGGGAGTGTGAGAAAACGAAAGATGGTTGGACCATCGGTGTGATCAAGGGCAGCAAGCAATACCGCTTGACCCATCGTGATCCGGATAGCAAGATCGCGGTGTTTAAAGGGCACTTGCTTAAGATCCAGGGCAAACTGTTTCTGGAGATCATTCCCGCGGATGAGATCAACAAGGATGCGAACTTTTACCAGCGATTGTCGTACATTCCGACCTACGTAATCATCCATGTCCAATCGCTCGACAGTGCACTTGAATTGTCCGACGTGAATCCAAACTGGCTGAAGGAATATCTGAAGAAAAACGCCAACGCGATTGAGCATTCAATCGTGAACGATCGCGTCGTGCTCACTGACTCGCCGGACAAGGTTTCGGATTTCGTTGTGCAATTGACCAATGAGCCTAAGGCGTTCACCGAAGCGCGCAAATATCAGAAACTTTTGGATTGAGTAGGCCTGCTCAAAACCTGTTTTTTGAGGCGAATCGTGCGATCAGCAAGCGCAACAGTTCCAAGTTAGCCACGGAAGAAGTGGGGCGTTTCGTACGCACAACCTTTGAGCCGCAAATTAAGTTGATGTGATGTGACCACTTCTCAGTTTCCATGCCCGATAGTTCTTCCCAACGCAGTAGTTTCCGATGAATGAAGATGCCGTCCTTTCTTACGATGAATGGATGGCAGATGACGGCTTGAGCTTTGTTCAGAGCGTCGATTGCTTTGGGCCATTGCACGTCCAATACTTTCGATTGGATACGCTGACTGATCTCTTTGCCGTTGGGCACACCATGTTCGCTGATGGTGATGTATTTGCCATTGTTGGTAACGAAGCGATAGGTGTATCGCAGGCGATCGTGTCTCCGCCAACGGGCGGTGGAATAATAAACTTCACTGATCTGGTCCCAGCGACAGATCACACTCGACAAGGAGGATCGGCAGAACAGACCTAGCTCGAACACGGCGACGAAATGATTTCGTTTGAAGAGATAAACCGCCAGAAATACCAGTCCAAATGCCAGAAAAACCACCGCCCACATACCGGTCGTCTGCCGCAAGGGATAGAGATCACCCGGTCCAAGCGCATTGGGTATTGATTTTAGGATGAATGGGTAAATGTATACGCCAGCGGCACCCAGAAACCATGCCAGAGCAACCAAGAGGAATTGGCGTCGGCCTTGTGGTTTGACATCAATAGCCTCAATGAACTTTCCCAACTTCTCAGTTGTCGGCGGTAGAATAGGTAGGTCGGGCGAATCCATGAATCGTTTCCCACCCCCGATAGCAGTGCTGGGAGCAATTTCGGCCATTCGACGTGCTGTGTGTCGCTCAAACCGCGTCCGGCGCGCTGAACCGCGAGCCTTCCAGTTTCACCCGGCGATTCACCGGCGGCCCCTTCGGCAACAGCGGACCGACCACCATAATGCCGGCGAAGACCAGCACGTTGGCGCCGAGCATCGTCCAGTGCCAGACCGTCTTGCTGACGTTTTCCGGTTGAATGAACACGAGCAGACCGGTCAGCAGCATAAGCGCAAGTGAGATGGGGATCAGGCCGCGCCACGCCAGTTTCATGAGTTGGTCAAAGCGGAAGCGGGGCAGGGTCCAGCGAATCCACATCATGGCGAAGTAAAGCAGGCCGACCTTGGCGATGAAGATGCCTGCCTTCAAGAGGACCAGGCCGATGCCGCCGATCGCGGGCATTTCGATGAACGGGAGAGGTACATCCCAGCCGCCGAGGAACAGCAAAGCAAAGAACGCGCAGCCGGCGAGCATGTGCATGTATTCACCGAGGAAGAACAGGCCCCACTTGAGTGACGCGTATTCGGTGTGGAAACCGCCAACCAATTCTTGCTCGGCTTCGGCAAGATCAAACGGAGCGCGGTTGCACTCGGCGAGGATGCAGGTGAAGAAGATGATCGCCATCAACGGCTGGTAGAAAATGTTCCACACGCCGTCCGCCTGCTGCCACGCGACGATGGAAGCGTCGGCCGATCCGGTCATCAGCAGGATGATGATGATGCCGATGCCCATGGGGATTTCGTAGCTGAGCATCTGTGCGGTCGCGCGGAGGCCGCCGAGGAAGGCGTACTTGTTGTTGGAGGCGTACCCGCCGACGACCACGCCGTACACGCCCAGCGATCCCATGGCCAGCACATAGACCAGCCCGACACTGATCGGCGCTGCTGCGACCGTGGCGACCTGACCGTCACCGAGGTCCAGA
>JANQKH010000679.1 GCA_028281215.1 Phycisphaeraceae bacterium
ACACGCCGACGACACTGACAAACTGAACCAGAAGCCAGACCATCGGCGTGCGTTTGGGCTGAGGTCGCCGCGCCGGCTTGCCGCAGGACGGACAGAACCGCGCACCGGTGGGGACGAGTTTTCTGCATTTGGTGCACTTGGAATCGGGCAATCGAACGTCTCCGGTGACCCAGTTTACGTTTGTTCACCCTTGTGATCGATGCACGGTTCAACTCATCGCAGTGCCGGGCCCTTATGCGGTACGCCGTTGGTTTTGAAGACGTGGACGTGATGGATGCCGGCGCGAAAGGCGTTGTTGTAGGTCCAGACGACTTTCTTGTCCGGCGTCACTTCGACAAGCTTCGGGCCTTTGGAGCGCGCGGCGCCGTAATCGCAGATGATCGTATTGCCGTTGGGCAAGCGTTGCACGCCGCATGCGTCAGTCAGTTCCGTGCCTTTGAGATCTTTGCCGGAGACCTGCCAGTGCACATTGCCGTCTTTATCGTACTCGATGACGGTCTGCCCGTACGTGCACGACGTGAGCGTGTTGCCGTTGGGCAGGCGGATGGCGGTGAAGGGCCAGTGCGGCGTGCGGATTGTACTGACGACGCCTTTGTGCGGTTGGTACTCGACGATCTTTTTGTCGAGCAGGTGAGGCACGAGGTAATTGCCGTTCGGCAGTTTGCGTGACATGCGCTGCTGCATGTGATGGTTCTTTTTCTGCGTGCTCAAGCCGATCATCATGACGCGCCGGCCTGACGGTGCAAACTCGTAGAGGATTGGGTGATCACCCGCAACGGTGAGCAGGTAATTGCCTTCCGCTGTTTTTTGAATCGTGTCGACTTCGCTTTGCGTGCCTTTGTATTCCCAGTATTTTTTGCCGTGTCGGTCAATCTCCACGGCCCCGCCTTTGGGATATTCCGAACACTTGGCGATGGCGAGCAGGATGTTGCCGTTCTCGAGCACCCAGCCGTCACGTGTGGGCAAAGGGTACACCCACGTGACTTCATAGCCCGCCTGTTTTTCTTCTGAATCGATCAACCGTTTGTCGGTGAAGACGATGTGATCGACACTGATGTTACCCCATCCCGTTTTCACTTCATCGACGACTTTGAAGTACGCCTTCTTGCCGACCATGTTTTTGACGTCGAACTCGGCAGGCGACATGACGTTGCTGCTTCGGCCGGTGGCGGAGCGGACGACTTTGCCGTCGACGATCAGGTTGAAGCACGTTTTGCCCTTGTGCGCGCCGCCGCCGACGAGGAAGCGAATGTATTTATGTTTGATGGTGAACGTTTTGGACGTGAGCGTACCGGTGTGGGCGTCGCCGGCCTGGACGTCTTCACCGCCTCGCGTGTTGTGCGAGTTGACCAGCCCCTTGCCTTTCGATTTCACATCGCCCTGATATTCGGGCATGTCGGCTTTGATGATCGGGCTGTTGCCGAACGCCGAGCCGCTGGAAAGCCAACCGGAATACCGCTCGCCTTCGAAGTCCTCGAACACCACGTCCGGCAGCGGCTTGTCTTTGCGGTCGTTCTTATCGTCTTTGTTTTTGTTGGGGTCGACGTATTCAACGATGTACGTCTTGCCGCCGGTGGCGAGGAACGAGTGCGTGATGGCGGGTTTGTCTTCACCGCGCACGGCGATGGAAGAAGTCG
>JANQKH010000682.1 GCA_028281215.1 Phycisphaeraceae bacterium
GCCCAGCGCCTTGGGGTACGCCGGTGTGATCTTCTGATCCTTGCGCGGCATTTTATCGTTGCCGCGTTCGTACAGATACGTCACTGCGTTCAGTTTTTCATCAAACGCGCGAGGCAGGCCGTCCTTATTCACATCGGGTTGTCCCGGTACACGGTCGGTTCGCACGCCGTATGGTTCGAAGATGGCGCGGAACTGAAAATACTCCACCTGTGAGATCGGGTCATACATGTGATCGTGACACCGCGCACAGTTCATGGTGATGGCGACAAACGCTTTTGCTGTGTGTTCAACGGTCGAATCCAGCCAGACATCGCGATTGAATTTGTAGTAATTGCGAACGAGAAACCCAGTGGCGCGCAGGGCATCGTGATCGAGAGGCTTGGCTTCGTCCGCGGCGAGCATTTCGAGAACCATCTGATCGTAAGGCTTGTTGTCGTTGAGTGATTCAACGATCCAATCGCGCCACCGCCAGATGAATCTTGCACTGTTGCGTAATTCGTTCTTGTAGCCGTACCAGTCGCTGTACCGCCAGATATCCATCCAGTGCCGCCCCCAGCGTTCACCGAATCGTTTGGAACTGAGCAGGTCATCGATCATGTTTTCATAAGCGTCGGGCGATTTGTCTTTAGCAAACGCATCCAGTTGCGCGGGCGTCGGAGGCAGCCCAATCAGATCAAAGTACGCACGGCGCAGCAGAACATGACGTGGCGCGTCCGGTTGGGCAGACAACCCGCGTTCGTTCTGCTTTTTCGCAATGAACGCATCGATCGGGTTGATCACCCACTCCGATCGAAGCGCCGGCGCCTTCGGCCGCTTCGGAGGCACAAATGCCCAATGATCGCGTGGATCTTTCGCCGCTTGCTCGTTTGCGGGCGATTTGGCGCCGGCCGCGATCCACTTTCGAATGGCGGCAATCTCATCAGCCTTCAACGGCCTGCCCTTGTGCGGCATGCGCTCGACATCGTTGGTGCCTTTCAGAGCATGCATCAACACACTGCTCGGCGCATCACCGGCAACGATCGCCGGGCCGCTGTCTCCGCCTTTGCGAAGGAAGTTGGCCGTATCTACACGCAACCCGGCTTTTTGCTTGAGTGGGCCGTGACAGGAATAACAATGCCCCTTCAACAGCGGCTTGATGTGCGAGACGTATTCCTTCTCGTTGCCCGACACCCTCGCCGCAACGGCGAACAGCACCAGCAACGTCAGCGTCGCAAGAGCAGGTCTACGTGAAGTTTGATTCCAAAACCGATCCATGAATTACCCAGCCAAGCTTGAAGCCATAGTTTACCAGCATCGACCGATTCTCCGTCGGGTGAACAGATTCGGTTCTGAAAAAGCACATGCCCGATTGGCGTGCCATGCATACAAAAGGCGCCCCCGCCGTTCTCAGGAGTTCGTTCTCTGGGAGTCGACCGCCACTGGTTACACTATGATCCATGTGTCGCATCACTTCTGCCATGGCGCTGTCTGTTGTTTTTCTGCTATTCAATCTGACAGGCAATGTCGCGGCGCAGGAGCAGGACTTTGCCGACGAGTTGCCGCGTATCAAGCCGTTGTCGCCCACGGATGCGATGAAGGCGTTTGTCGTCGCCGACGGGTTTCGGATCGAACAGGTCGCCAGCGAACCGCTTGTAGTCGATCCGATTGCCATGGCATTCGACGCGCACGGCCGACTGTTTGTTGTGGAGATGCGCGGCTACTCCGAAGACGCGGACAAGAACCTGGGGCGCGTCAGGCTGTTGACCGACACCAATGGCGATGGTCGCTTCGACCAATCGACCGTGTTCCTCGACGGCTTGAGTTGGCCGACGGCGGTGACGTGTTACGACGGCGGCGTGTTTGTCGCGGTCGCGCCGGACATTCTGTATTGCAAGGATATCGACGGCGACGGTGCGGCTGACATTCGCAGACGCGTGTTTACTGGTTTTGGACGAAGCAACGTGCAGGGGTTGGTCAACACGCTGAAATGGGGGTTGGATCATCGTATTCACGGCGCGACGAGCAGTTCCGGCGGCTTGATCAAACAGGTGTACGACAGCAAGGCCAAGCCGGTGAATCTGCGCGGTCGGGATTTTTCATTCGATCCGCGCTTGCTCGATCTTCGTCCGGAAAGCGGCGGCGCACAGCACGGCATGAGCTTCGACGCGTGGGGACGTAAGTTCGTCTGCTCCAACAGCGATCACCTTCAAGCGGTGATGTATGAAGACCGCTACGCCGCGCGAAACCCCTATTTGCCGTCGCCGCGCTCGCGCATCAGCATCGCCAGTGACGGTCCACAAGCGCCGGTGTTTCGCATCAGCCCGGTTGAACCGTGGCGCATCGTGCGCACGCGGTTGCGCGTGGCGAAGAAAGTGCCCGGCCCGATCGAAGGCGGCGGCAAACCGGCCGGCTACTTCACGGGTTCGACCGGCGCGACATTGTTTCTCGGTGATTCCTGGCCGAAGCGGTTTCGAGGGTTGGCGATCATCGGCGACGTGGGCAGCAACATCGTTCACCGCAAGCGCGTCGAATCGCGCGGCGTACGGTTCACCGCCGACCGCATCGATGAGAAATCGGAGTTTGTCGCGTCAAAAGACATCTGGTTTCGTCCGGTACAGTTCGCCAATGGGCCGGACGGTGCGCTTTACATTGCGGATATGTATCGCGAGGTGATTGAGCATCCCAAAAGCCTGCCGCCGATGATCAAAAAGCACCTCGACCTGACCAGCGGCCGGGATCGCGGTCGGATCTACCGCCTCGTGGGGAAGGATTTCAAACAACCAAATTCGATTGCGCTGGCCAACGCATCAACACCGATGCTGGCAAAAGCTTTGGCAAGCGATAATGGGTGGCGACGATGGACAGCCGACCGCCTGCTTTTTGAGCGGCAGGATGAGTACGCCGTGGCGCCATTACGCGCGATGGCGACCGGCGCGGATTCGCCTTTGGCGCGGATGCATGCGCTGCATGCGTTGGCCGGTATGAACAAGCTTTCGGCGTCAGACCTGTTGCCGCGACTGAGCGACAAGCATGCCAGCGTTCGCGAACATGCGATCCGATTGTGCGAATCGTTAGATTCCCTGCCCACCAATTTGAATGAACGACTGCATGCAATGGTCAACGACGCCCATCAACGCGTGCGATACCAACTCGCGTTCACGCTGGGACAATCCAAAGATAAGGATCGACATCGCCCGCTTACGGCACTGTTGAAGAAGGACGGCGGTGATGCATGGATGCGATTTGCCGTGTTGAGTTCATTGCGGCAGGACGCGGACAACGTGCTTGACATCCTCAACGCCGACCGCCAATTTGCGGACACACCAGTCGGCCGACTCGTCCTCACAGACCTTCGCAAACTGACAGCCACAATTCAGCGTGTGGGTGACAAAGTATCGGCGCCCACCACGATCACGAATGCGGCAAAGCGATCAGCCGACGATATCGCGGCGCGCAGGAAGGTCATTGAACGGTATCGTCCGGCGCTGACGATGAAAGGCAACACCGCGCAGGGGAAGGTGGTGTTCACGAAAAACTGTGCCGCGTGTCATCGTGTGGGTGAAGTCGGCAAGGCAATCGGGCCCAACCTCGTTGCCATGCGGAACCGCGGCGCAGAAGCTGTGCTCGTCAACGTGCTTGACCCCAACCGCGAAGTGAACCCGCAGTTCACCGGCTATCACCTGACCACGCGTGACGGTGATCATCACACGGGCATGATCCTTGCCGAGTCGACGACGAGCATCACATTGTTGCGTGGTGACGGTACGTCGATCACGGTGCTGCGCGCGGAGTTGGATGTAATTCGCCGTACGTCACTGTCGTTCATGCCCGACGGGTTGGAGAAGGCGATCAACGTGCAACAGATGGCGGACCTGCTCGCATTCTTGCTGGGCAACTAAGCGCGGAGATAATCGATGATACGATCAGTTTTGCAAACGGTGTTAAATAATCAGGCTTTGCGAGACCTGATACTGTGCGGCCTTATCATTTGTCTGTTGCATGGCGCGGCGAACCACACATGCGCCGAAGCCGCCATGAAACTCGGCCGATTCGAAGTCGACGCCACTCCACCGGTCGGTTCGCCGCTTGCGTATGACCCGATGAAAGCGGAAGGCGGCAAATTGAGCTGCCGCGGCGTGGTATTGATGCCCGCAAATCAGAAACCGATCGTGCTGGTAGCAATCGATTGGATCGGCGTCGGCAATGACGGATATACGCAATTTCGCAAAGCGATCGCGGAAGCCGCCGGCACCGATGCGAGTCGTGTGGCGTTTCATGCCCTGCATCAGCACGATGCGCCGCGATGCGACTTCAGTGCCGAGGCCCTGCTTGCCAAACACGGCCTGCCCGGTGAGATGTTTGATGTGAAGTTCACACACGACGTAATGAAACGACTGGCGGATGGCGTGAAACAAGCGAAAGAGAAGGGAGTGCCCGTCACGCACGTTGCACACGGTCAGGCAGCGATCAAGGACGTCGCTTCGAATCGCCGCATCCTCGGCGACGACGGCAAGGTCCGATTCACTCGCTGGACCGCCACACGTGATGCCACCGTGCGAGCGTTTCCCGTTGGCACAATCGACCCGAACCTGAAACTCATCGCGTTCTGGAACGGCGACAAACCCGTCGCCGCGCTGACCTACTACGCCTGCCATCCACAAAGTTACTACCGCACTGGTCAGCCGAGCACTGACTTTCCCGGCATCGCGCGGAACCAGCGCGACAAGGCGATGCCTGGATTGTTGCACGTTCACTTCAACGGCGCCGGCGGCAACATCGGTGCGGGCAAGTGGAATGACGGCGCGAAGAAGAACCGTGCGATCCTGGCCGGCCGGGTCGAAACCGGCATGAAGGC
>JANQKH010000699.1 GCA_028281215.1 Phycisphaeraceae bacterium
GAATGGCTTGTCGCGCTTGCTCCAACGCCCTCGATGGCAAGCCGGGCGACCTAACATGTGAGCTGTTCTGTTGGCGCAGGGCATCCAGGTAGCGCGGAATCGCCTTGTAGGGGTCTTCCTTGGCCTCGTATTCCAGCACGACGTAGCCGCTGTAGCCGCCATCCTTGAGAATCTTGCCGACCCGCGTGAAATCGGTCGGCTCCTTCGGCTTGCCGGCGCGGCGAATCTCAACCTTGATCTGGGCATTCACCGCGTACGGCACGATCTTCTCCAGGTCGGCGTAGGGATCGTCACTATGGAAATTACCGGAATCGAGGTTCACGCCGAACCATGGAGACTTCACGGCTTTGATGATGGCCATCATGGGTTCGATGCGCGTCGTGAAGTCATGGTTTTCGATCGCCAGCATGACGCCTTTCGAGCCGGCGTATTCGCAGACCTGCTCAAAGACCGGCACGCAGCGTTTGATGGCGGTGGTGTCATCCATGCCTTTGGCCGGTTTGCCCGCGAAGACGCGTATGACCGGTGCGCCCAGCGCGGCGTAGTGATCGATCCATGTCTTGGTGTGATTGATCTGGGCGTCGAGTTTGGGTCCGGGATCGACAGTGAAGTTGTTACCGATTGCACCGCCGGAGATGTCCACGCCGGCAATGTGCGCTTTGCGTTTGAGGCCGTTGAGGTAGGACGCAGTGACCTGCTTTGGGAAAAAATAGCTGGTCAGTTCGGTACCGTGTAGGTTGAGTTTGGCGCAGTATTCGATGAAGCCGGGCATGTCGAGTTCGCCCTTGCCAAAGAACCCGCGCATTGAATAGGCGGCGAGGCTGAGCTTGAGAATCTGCTTGCCCTCGCGTTTGAATGGTTCAATGGCAAAGCCAACAGGCGCGCCGGTCAGCAGCGCGGTCGCGGCGGAAGTGGCGATGAATCGACGGCGGGTCAGCATGATGATCTCCTTGAGGCGGAACGAACATTCTACCGCACGGGGGTGGATGATTCAGGGGGTTCGGGCGATTCATGGTCGACGAACACCCGCCGCGACAACGGTTGCCCTGCGGCTTATCATGTCGCCGTTATGACAGAAAACGCCCCCCAAGCTCTGCGGCACATCATCGCCGCGCTGGTTACCAATGAACCCGGCGTGCTGGCGCAGGTCGCCGGGATGTTCGCCGCTCGTGGATTCAATATCGACAGCCTCGTTGTCGGCCGCACCGAGAACCCAGAATTGTCCCGCATGACGATCGTCGTCAACGGGGATGATGCCGTGCTTGATCAGGTCCGCAAACAGCTTCAGAAACTGGTACCGGTGGTGAAGATCGTCGATTACCAGGAAGTGGCCTACGTGGAGCGGGATCTCATGCTCGCCACGGTGTCCACGCAGGAACCCGGCGACGAAACCGACTTGGACAGCAACGTCATCCAGGCAGTGAACAACCGCCGCAGCGCCTTGATGGAGCTGTGCAATATCTTCCGCGCCAACATTGTGGACGTGAGCCCGGGCCAGGTCATGATCGAGTTGTCGGGTACGGAAGAGAAAATTGAAGCGTTCATCAACCTGATTCAACCGTACGGCATTGTGGAACTGGCTCGCACCGGCGTCATCGCCATGCCGCGCGGAAGCGGGGCGCCGAACCGGCGCGTCAAGCTGGCGGCGGTTCAACAGAGCGGTTCGGCCGTGGACGACGGTGATCTTCCGCCGGGCTGACAGCGTGCCGGTTGCGGGCTGATTGCTGATTCTGGACGGAATCGCCGCGATGGCCGATGGACGGATGCGTGGAGCGCCCGCGGGGCGCTGGCGTGAGTTCCTTCATCCATCAGATGCAGTTCAACATGAGCCATTCACCTTTTACCCTTGCCCACGTGACCCATGAAGCGGTCGATCACATCGGCGGCATTGGCACCGTGCTGGAAGGGTTGATGATCAGCCCGGTCTACAAACAGCACGTCAAGCGTTCCATCCTCGTCGGGCCTACGTCCACCAGCATCACGATCGACCCGGAAGCCCGTCTCGGCGAACACGGCAAGGTGCTCTACAGTTCAATCGACCGCATCGATCGCGGCAATTGGGCAAGCCGGTTTCGCCCGATTGAATGGGCGTTCAATGTCAAAATCGTCTATGGCACACGCACTTACGCGCGCCCCGGCACGGGTCGGACCGGTGAGTCGGAAGTGCTGCTGATCGATGTGTTTCATCCCAATGCCGATCGTTTGAACGTCTTTAAACACCGCCTTTGGGAGACGTTCGGGCTCAACAGCGGCAAGTACGAATCGTCTTGGGATTACGAAGAATACGTGCGGCTGGCGGAACCGGCGTTCTACGCACTGTCGGCGCTGAAGGAACACAACGGTCCGATGGTACTGTTCGGCCACGAATATATGGGCATGCCGGCGGTGCTTCAGGCGATCCTTGACGGGCAGGAGGACTTCCGCACGGTCTTTCATGCGCACGAGTGCGCGACCGCGCGGCGGATCGTGGAAGACCATCCCGGTCATGACACCATGTTCTACAACGTGCTCGATCAGGCGCGCAGCCAAGGCCTTTTCGTTGAAGATGTATTTTCAAATCTGGATAAATTCCTCCGGCATGCGCTCGTCAGCCGGTCGCACTTGTGTGACGGCATCATTGCGGTAGGGGATCGCACGCGCGATGAACTGAATTTCCTTAACCCGCACTTTGACGATCAGCCGATCGATCTGGTTTACAACGGCATTCCCGCCATGCAGTTGGATTTGGAACTCAAACTGTTCAGCCGCAACATGCTCGTGCAGTACGCTGAATCATTGCTCGGCCACAAGCCCGACATGCTGCTGACACACGTGACGCGACCGGTCATCAGCAAAGGGCTTTGGCGCGACTTGAAAGTCTGTCATCAACTTGATGCGAAGCTGGCGGCGCAGAACAAAACCGGTGTGCTCTTCATTCTGACCAGTGGCGGTGGTGTGCGGCGAATGCAGGACATCGCCATGATGGAAGACCACTACGGTTGGCCCCGCCATCACAAGGAAGGCTATCCCGATTTGGTCGGCCCTGAAGTCGACTTGTGCAATGATGTCGACGCGTTCAACAAGCATCATCAGGCAATTCAAATCGTGCTTGTCAACCAGTTCGGCTGGACGCGCGAGCGCATCGGAAATCGGCTGCCCGGCGAGATGGACATCGCCGACCTGCGCCGCGCCACCGATGTCGAATTCGGCATGGCGACCTATGAACCGTTTGGCATCAGCCCGCTCGAGCCGCTCGGCTGCGGAGCAATCTGTGTGATCAGTAGTGTTTGCGGCTGCGGCGGATTCGTAAAACACGCCACCGGCGGTGCGGACACACGCAATGTCATCGACGCCGACTTCACCCAGCTTGATCATGCGCGCACGATCGATCAACTCAAAGCCATGTCACGCGACGAGCGGAACGCCATCGAGGAACGCGTCGCCGCCGACGTCGCCAATCAGATCATGGAACGTATGCCGTGGACGGATGCTGACCGCGATGCGATGCTTCGATCGGGTCAGCAATTGGTGAAGAAAATGGGATGGGACCAGGTGATCGAGGAAAGCTTGCTGCCCATGCTTGAGCGGATCCAGCAACCGGCGCTCGCGGCCGTGTGATCGGCATGTTGCAGTTCGCTACGAAAAAGTGGAAGAATCAGCGGCAATCTGGAATAAGCACTTTCACCGGCGCCCCAACGGCGATACAGTAGGGTTTCACCAAAGGAGCTCTGCCATGAACTCAGAAGGATCGAAACCGTCGTCCAGTCTCTCTCGCCGTCACATGTTGCAAAGCGCCGCCGGTCTCGCCGTCGGAGCGGCCGTGCTCGGTAACGGGTCAGCAACACACGCGGCCGACGATGACAAAAAGAAAAAGAACGAAGACAAGAAAAAGGGCGGCAAATTGAAAGGCAACATCAACCACTCCATTGTCCAATGGTGTTTCTCCGAACACTGGGAATTGGCCGAAACCTGCAAGCAAGCCACCAAACTCGGTTGCAAAAGCATTGAACTGGTTGGTCCTGATGATTGGCCCACGCTTAAAGAGCACGGCCTCACCTGTGCCATCGCACCCAACGGCATGCCTGGCGCACCTTTCATCAAAGGTTTGAACAACCCCAAGTACCACGACCAGGTCATCGGCGTGACCACCAAGATGATCGACGAATGCGCCAAGCACGGCGTCCCCAGCGTCATCGCCTTCAACGGTTACAAATGGAAAGATGCGGAAGATCCCAAGAGCGGTGAAATCTCACTCGAAGAAGGCGCCAAAAACTGTGTGGAAGGCGTCAAGAAAATGCTCAGCCACGCCGAGAAGAAGAAGGTCACCATCTGCATCGAAATGCTCAACACCCGCGCGGATGACCACCCCATGAAAGGCCACCCCGGTTACCAGGGCGATCACACGGACTACGTCGTCGACATCATCAAGAAGGTCGGCTCCGATCGATTCAAGTTGCTGTTTGATGTGTATCACGTGCAGATCATGGACGGCGACGTCATCCGACGTATCGGCCAACTCAAAGACGTGATCGGCCACGTGCACACCGCCGGCAATCCCGGCCGCGGTGAACTCAACGAAGACCAGGAAATCCAGTATCCGCCCGTCATGCAGGCGCTCGTCAAGGCCGGCTACAAAGGCTACGTCGGCCACGAATTCATCCCGACCGGTGATCCGAAGAAGGGTCTGCGGGAAGCGGTGAAACTTTGTGATGTGTGAGCCGAAATTCCCCTTCCTCCAGGGAGGGGATGAGAACATGGAAATCTTCGAACAAACCCAAGTCGACCAACCCGCCCGCCCGCGTCGTAACCGCAAGTCGGCGGCGATTCGTTCGCTTGTGCGCGAGACGCATCTCGATGCCGGGCAGTTGATCTACCCGCTGTTTGTTCATGAGGACGACGCGGATGTCCCCATCGCGTCCATGCCGGGCCAGACGCGATGGTCGATCGACGGTTTGATCCACGAAGTGCAACGCGCGGCGGCGTTGGGCATCGATAAAGTTGTGCTGTTCCCGAAAGTTGACGACGCGTTGAAAACACCGACCGGTGAAGAGGCGGCCAACGACAACGGGCTGATCCCGGAAGCCATTCGTCGGCTTAAAGTGGCCGCGCCGAACACATGCATTGTCACAGACGTCGCGC
>JANQKH010000716.1 GCA_028281215.1 Phycisphaeraceae bacterium
CCTGGCTGTCCTCAACGACAAGATCGACGCGTCGCCCGCCGGCGTGGACTCGGTCGATCAACTCCGCGAGCAGGTCGAACACGTTGTTCAACAGTTGCAACGCCTCAAAGACGTGGTCGTCAAGGAAATGCGGGAAACGCTGTCGCTTCGCAACCTGATCGAAACCAACAGCGAACGGTTCAGTGAAACCCAGCAGCAACTGACGCAAACGCAGCAACGCCTGGCGGACCAACAAGCCACGCTCGATGGCGTGACGCAAATGCTTGAAGACCTGCAGCAATCGCTTGGCAAGTTGACCGCACAAACCTCGGATCAACACACAGCCGCGAAGGACGACGTCGCCGAGTCCCGACAGTTGATTGCTTCGTTGCAACAGGAACTGGCCGAGATGCGGTCGGCGGCCGTGCAGTCATCCGCCGACGCCGCCGAGCGAATTGCCTCGCTGTCGCGCGAGAACGAACAACTCAAACAGGCCGTCGCACGCGTCGGCGGTCGCGTGTCCACGTTGATCGGCTTGGGTTTCGTCGCCGTGCTCCTCATCATCGGCGCCGTCGCTGCGGCGAAGTATCTGTAGTCACCACGCTTGGCATTCTGCATCACCGGCAACGTCCATACCCCCGCCCAAAACTGAAGCCGATGCTGAACTTGCTGCCGTGGTATCCGATGTGACTGCGCGAGTAATGGCTGCGGTAGTGGCGGTGACCACGGTAACCGTAGCTGTAGCCCACGTGCACGCTCGGCCGACAGTACGTGCTTCGGTAGTACGTGTAGCGCGGGTAACTGTAATACGTCGGGGCGCAGTAGGTCGACGACGTGTAAACCGGGAACGTGCGATAGGTGGTCGTGTAGGTCGGTGTGTACGTGGTGGTATACGTTGGGGTGTAACCGGTCTGCACGGTGTAGGACGACGGGTGGCCGTAATTGGTGTACGTCGTGTAAACCGTCGGCTGCTTCGCGCCGGCATACTGATTCGTCACGATGCGCGCATGCGTTGTCTGCGCGACAGGGTTCACCACCAAAGGCTGAGCAGGCTGATTGGCATGGATCACCGGCGCATTGACCGGACCCGCGACGCCGGAAGCCGAGAGTTGCGGCGTCGACTGTGTCTTCAGTTGCGTCACCTGCGCGGACTGCCCGATCAAAGGCTGCGCGTTCACTACACGAGTCGGCGCAACATTTTGACCGGCCGCTGCAAGTTGGGCCACCGACCCCGCATTCGCCGGCCGATAGGTGTGCCGCGACACACGCGGCGATTCACCAGCCCACGCCGAGCCGTCGGCAAGCAACCCAACCACCAGCGCAGCCATAATGGCAACCACTCCAAACGGCGTCGAAAACGATTGGTTGAAACGTCGATCCATCACACGCTCCTTTCCTGATGCGATAGGGGTATTTTCCGTCGGACCGGGCGGGCAAGTCAAGACAAAACGCTACGTATGCGTAAATTTTCCTCGCTCGGGCCGATTTTCCACGGAAAAACACCCATTTCCATCCAATTTCACCCTTCCGCAAGGGATCAAAACGACACCTCCAGTGTGGCCTTGCCGTCCAGACCGATCGATTGCACGCCTTTGAGCACCTTCTTCGCATCGCCTTCACCGACCTCGATCGTGTACCGCCCTTCCTTGAATACCTTCGGCTTGAACTGATTCCCCTTTATGCGAATCGCGTACACCCAGCCGCCGGTCGATTCGTCGATCACCTTCACCACGGCGTTGCTTTGACCTTTGATGTTCAACGTCGGCAGATACGCGACCGCTTCGCGACCGTAGTTTTCCATCTGCCCGATCGTCTTCGGCCAACCGGGATACTGCTTCGTCTTCGGATCGGTCACATCCACGTTGCGTGGAAAACAGTTGAACGTAATCGTGCGCGCCTTGCGGTTAAAGCGAATGATGCCGAACCCCGCGGCACGGGTGGTCAGTTTGTTCCCCCCCGCCGGCCGATCGTCCGGGTTTGCAGCGGCGTAGCAAGTCAATTTGTTGTGAAAGCCGTCGAGATGATCGCCGGTATATTCCGGCGCGCCGGCAGCGCGGTTGGCGCCCGGTTTGAGCGGACGCCACCAGCGCAGATAAAGGTTCGCAATCGAGGGTACGCAGAACGAGTAACAACCGTCGCCGAACGCATCGATGCCATGATGAAAAATCGTCGCCAGGTGTTGATCGCCGGCGATGTGCACGGCAAAGCATTTGCGCATCGCATCGATCGCCTTGTTGCGCCCGGTTTGGGGCCAACCGTTCGAGTCGAGATCCGCATGCAGTCGCCCGCCGATCCTGCCGTGAATGTGCGCGCCGCCGCAGAAAATCGTTTGCGAGAGCACCACTTTCATGTCGCTGTCGGTCCAGTCCTGACCCCATGCATCGAGGAATTTCAATTGTCGTTCGCCGAGCAGCCGCGCCTGCGGCACATCCACCGACTTCGGATCGTATTCCGGATTGCGGATATGGTCCGGTCGCGGCCCCTGCTTAGGAATCATGCCTGCCGGCCCTGTCTTGAATTTGCGGTCTTCAATAATCGCAAAACTAATCCGGCCCCAGTTCAATGACGTGTAGTACACACCAATCCCCCGTTGGATCGGCGTGGGATCGTACGGGTCCGGCAGATGACTGGTCTGCGCCCGCTCCACCGATCGCACGTAGTCCGGCGGCATCGCGTAGCCCCCATCCGCAGCGCCGGGCAACGTCGATTTCTTCCCGCTCGCGCCCCAGATGTTCGGCTGACCGACGTCATGATCATCGGGAATCGCAATGGTCGGCCGACCGCGAATCGCTTCCTTGAAGTCATTGCAGAACTTGAGCCACTTTTCGTAATGCTTCCAATGGTCGTACACTTGATCGCCGGAGAAAAAGAGCAAATCGGCATCGATCTTCTTGATGTTGTTCACCAGATCATCACGCGAGATGTCACCACCGTGCGCTTTGGCGATGGAATTGCCAGTGAAGGCGGCAATGACCAACTCTTTCTTGTCCACCGGATTCCGCCGAATCGTGCCTTCAAAGAACGCACCTTTGCCATGCACCACGCGATACGTCACAGTCTTCGTGTCATCCCACTTTTCAACACGGAACGGGGCGGTCCAGCCGTACTCGATCACCTTTGTCGTTGCAATCTGTTTCCACTCGCCGCCGTCTTTGATCTCCAACCGCACCGTACGGTCTTCTCCGGCTTTGAGCGGATAGAGTTGCGCGGTGAGTTTCAGCGTCTTGTTCGAAACGGTATACAACGCTGCGGCAATCACCTTGTCCCGCTCAATCGGGAACTCTTCAAATGTGCCCGTGCCCTTGGGTTGTCGGCGTTGACCGAAAGCCGGCCCGGAAGCCGTAAACATCAAACCCGACATTACAACCATAAGAATGATGGCAAACGCGCATCGCTGACGCATGACAATCTCCAATCGAAAAGGGTCTTGTTGAATCCAACACCTCGGAAAATACGAGCGAGCGGCCGACCATGCAATGTTGGCACGAGTGGGGGTGGCGCGATGGCCGGTTGCACCCATCGCGAATCGCGACGTATCGGCTTGGGTATGCTCCCGAAACTCGATCCGCCCCCTTCGCTGGACATGACCTGCGGCGACACGTCGCGGCTCGCCGGACACGGACATCCTTCCATGTCCGGACATGGGGGGTCCCTGGAACCCCAAAAAATACACTCAACTTATTATCAAACAACAGGTTACGCCTATGTCCGCTCAAAATGTCCGGACGTCCGGACCCCGTTTTTCGCCCAAAAATGCGGGTTTCGATGTCCGGAATCATGTCCGGATCGTGTCCGGACATGTCCGGCGGACATGTTTTGACGATGTCTGTGCGCACGTTTCCTGACTTGCACCGATTCCCCAGACTGGGCAAGACCAGTGGGTGCC
>JANQKH010000767.1 GCA_028281215.1 Phycisphaeraceae bacterium
TCTAAGTCCGCTGCCGGCAAGCACTTGGTCATCGTCGAAAGCCCCACCAAGGCCAAGACCATCAATAAGTATCTGGGCAAGGACTATGTCGTGATGGCCAGCGTCGGTCACGTCCGCGACCTGCCCAGCCGTAATCCCAAGGGCTCAGCCAAGGATGCGATTCCCGGCGTTGACGTCGACAACGACTTCGCCCCCACCTACGAAATCCTGCCCACCAAGAAAAAGACAGTCACCGACCTGAAAAAAGCCGCCAAGGCTGCGGATGACATCTGGTTCGCCACCGACCTCGACCGGGAAGGGGAAGCCATCGCCTGGCATCTGGCCCAGGCGCTCGGCGTTGATGTGCCCTCCGCCAAACGCGTCGTGTTCAACGCGATCACCAAGGCCGAGATTCAAAAGGCGTTCAACAACCCGCACCAGATCGATGAGCATCGCGTCAACGCGCAGCAGGCACGGCGGATTCTCGATCGGCTCGTCGGCTACAAAGTCTCACCCCTGCTTTGGAAGAAAGTGGCCGGCGGACTCAGTGCCGGTCGGGTTCAGTCGGTCGCGGTGCGATTGATCGTCGACCGTGAGCGCGAGATCGAGGCGTTCGTGCCGGATGAATACTGGAAAGTCACCGGCTATTTCACGCCTTCGATTGACCAAGCGGATCAACTCGCCGCCGCGTGGCGAAAGTGGCTCGCTGACGGCGAACGCGAAGCCCGCGAGGCCAGCACGCCCGGCCGCAAACTCAAAGGCCGCACCATGCGCGAACAGCATGGTTGGCTCAACGAGCACAGTTCGATCCTCGCCGAGTTGGTCGAAGTCGGCGGTGAACGGTTCAGCGCCGACAACGCGCAAAAAGCGCTCGACGCTGCGACTGCGGCCGGCTTCAAACTCATCGAAAAGAAAATCGACGAAGACCCCAAAGCCAAGGGGCCTGCTCAACAGAAGATCACCCTCGTCGGTGCGTTGGCGGAGAATCAGCCGGGCTGGAAAGTTCAGTCGATCACCACGAAGCGGCACAAGAGCAAACCGTACCCGCCGTTTATCACCTCGACGTTGCAGCAGGCTGCGTCATCGCAATTAAGTTTCGCCGCACAGCAGACGATGCGTGTCGCTCAGCAACTTTATGAAGGCGTGAACATTCAGGGTTCGGGGCAGGTCGGCCTGATCACCTACATGCGTACCGACTCGACGCACCTGTCGAACG
The DNA here is from genome assembly GCA_028281215.1 of Phycisphaeraceae bacterium. Lineage (GTDB taxonomy): Bacteria > Planctomycetota > Phycisphaerae > Phycisphaerales > Phycisphaeraceae > JANQKH01. Next base: position 1,196 of record JANQKH010000767.1, read on the forward strand.
AAGCAATCGATATGGCGCGATCGTTTATCGGTGAAACGTACGGCGACAAGTACCTGCCCGACAAGCCTCGCGTTTACAAGTCGTCTAACAAGTCGGCGCAGGAAGCGCACGAAGCGATCCGCCCGACCGACGTCACACTCACACCGGACAAAATCAAGGGTTCGCTCGACGATCGTCAATACAAACTTTACAAGTTGATCTGGCAGCGGTTTGTGTCGTGTCAGATGACACCCGCCGAATGGGACAGCACCACGATTCTGCTCGGGGCGGAGGTCGATGGCACATCCTTGGTCTTCAAATGCACCGGCCGCACGCTCGTGTTTGACGGCTTTTACAAAGCGGTCGGTATTCCGCGCGTGTCGGATGAACTGGTGTTGCCCGAACTGAACGAAGGGCAGTCGCTGGCGGCGATCGATATCGAAGCGACGCAGCATTTCACCAACCCGCCGCCGCGCTACACCGACGCCTCGCTGGTGAAAAAACTCGAGTCGGAAGGCATTGGCCGGCCTTCGACGTACGCCGCGATCATTCAGGTGATTCAAAACCGTAAGTACGTCGAAAAGCTCAGCGGCCGATTCTTTGCCACCGACCTCGGCAAGGTCGTCACCGACAAACTCGTCGACGCTTTTCCGCGCATTCTCGACATTGCCTACACCCGGCACATGGAATCCGAACTCGACAAGGTCGAAGAGGAAAACCTCGACTGGGTCAAAATGCTGCACGCGTTTTACGGACCGTTCGAGACAAACCTCGCCAAGGCATACGAGGAAATGGTGCACGCCAAGGCTGAGACCGAGCCCGCGCCGTACAAATGCGACACCTGTGGCGCCGACACGATGTACCGCTTCGGCAAGAACGGCCGATTCCTTTCCTGCACGCGGTACCCCGATTGCAAATACGCCGCGCCGATCGACCGCGACGGTAAGCCGCTTAAGGATCTTTACACCGACATCATCTGCCCAGTTGACGGCAGCCGCATGGTCAAACGCACCGGCCGCTTCGGTCCGTTCCTTGCGTCGGAGAATTACCCGGATGTGAAGTTCATTGTGAATCTCGACGGTAAGAAGGGGACCGTGAAGTTGCCTAAGCCGCCGCCCCTGACCACCGATGTGCCTTGCCCGAAATGCGAGGAAGGCACGATGAACCTGCGGCGATCCAAGCGAGGTCCGTGGCTATCGTGCAATCGATTCCCCAAATGCCGTGGTCGTGTCGGTTGGAATTCGCTGGAAGAAGCCAAGCAAAAAGAGTTGGAATCAGCGCTGGCCAAACACGAGAAAGAGAACCCCGTCCCGGCGATTAAAACCACAGACGGTCGCGTGCTCAAAGAAGAAGACAACTACGTGCCCCAAGTCGAAGGCGGCGAAGCGGCGGAAGAAATGGACGAATCACTCGACGCGGCGTGATCAAACATCTGAGTTGAACGTGCCACTGGTATGCAAAGCCTTTGCACGGCCGTCCCCGTTGAAAACGTTCAACTCTTTGCGCCAATAACCAGCATCACAATCAAACCGATCAGGCAGGCGACGAATCCAAGCAGGATGACCAGTGCGGCGATGCGCGTGGCCGTGCCGCGCGGGGCATGCCACACGCCGTCTTCCAGATGCTTGATCGGCATCTGCAATTCATCCATGTCGGCTTCGACGGCGTCATCGTCTATTCCGTTTTCGTCAGACGCAGCAGGCACGCCCGGATTCGTCAGGGCATCATCGTTTTCAAACGGTTGATTCACGCCGGTATGGTAGCGGTGACAGGATGATGATGTTGTCACTTTTGCGATGCTCGGCCGCCGTAGATGTTGCCTTTTTCGTGCTGGAAACCCCACAGCCGTTCTACCCGGCGGAACACCAGCCCAAGTGGAATCGCCAACACGGCAGTGTAGATCAGCTGTAAAAAACGGTTCGCCAACTGGTCCGACGCGTACCAGCCGGGGATCGGCTCCGACGGCAGGAACGGCAGCGCACGCATGGTGATCAGCGCGATGATCAGCAGATGAACAAAAATGCCGGCGCCGAAGGTGACGATGGGCAGCGTGGCCGGCGAATCCCGGAACATGATGCCGCGCATCTGGATGGTCGCGAACCCGCCGAGCATGAAACCCAGCGCCGCCGGTCCCATCAGGGGAATGACCTGTGCCGGTTCGGTCACACCGAGATTGGTGATGGCGTCGGTGATCAGTCCGAGGATCAGCATCGCCCAGGGCACGAGCCGTTTGGGCGCGTGAAGCGAAACGTAGACGCCGAGCACCAGCAGAAAACTCGGAGCGGTGTCGTCATGCGGCCCAATGGGAATCGTCAGCAACACGCGCAACCCCGTCTCCAGCACGAGCATCATAAACGCGAAGATGGCGAAGGCGGTC
>JANQKH010000792.1 GCA_028281215.1 Phycisphaeraceae bacterium
AGTAGCCGGCGTCGCGCATCATTTCGGGCAATGTCTTGACGCCCTTGGGCAAATGAATCGCCGCGTCGCCGCTGAAAGAACTGCGATGGTGGTGACCGCCGAAGGTGGTTGGATACATGCCGGTCATCAGCGCGGAACGGCAGGTCGAACAGACCGGCGTCGGCGTATATTGCCGTTCAAACAGCACGCCTTGTTTGGCGAGCCGATCGATCGTGGGCGTATGCACATTCACACCGTAGCAACCGAGAATGGGTGAAAAATCTTCCGCCCAGAGCCAAAGAATGTTGGGCCGATCCGTCGCGCCAGCAACGTTCGAGCCGGATATCAGGCAAGTTCCAACCGCGAACAGGATGGTCAAACTTGAACGAACCATGGGGTGACTCCATCTTTCACAGGGGCTTCTTCCGGTAATGCCTTCGAAGTTCATCAAACTCGCCGCGCTCCAGCCCTTGCAGGATCGATATTACTTCGTCGAGGCCGATATCCACAACGCGAAATTCCTTTCCTGTTTGCAGCCATTTGAAACCAGTACCTTTGCTGGCGGCGATGGTGTAGCGATCCATCGCGTGTGGCACCAGTTCAAATGCCAGCCGCTCCTCGATTTGTGCATGAAAAGCAGGTGGACAGACCACTTCGTCCGGCGATGCCGACAGACTCGCGAACATCATCAGGTCAGCCGTCCAGTCTTTGGCGGCAATCAGTTCGGCGAACCGTTCAACGGACAGTTCACCCAACTTCGCCAACGCAAAGTCCGCCGTTTGGTAGAAAACCTCCATGATACATCCTGCTTCGTTCAGTTACGTCACGCGGCGCCGATCGCCAACCGCAGCGCGATCGCGCAGCCCGCGTGAAATTCCTTGAGGTTCAGGTGTTCCTTGACGGTGTGAATGTCGTGTTGCCCGACACCGAGCGTGGCTGTTGGGATGGAGTAAGCGTTGAGCCAGTTGGCGTCCAGACCGCCGTTGATGATGCGCGGGTTCGGCGTCAGTTGCATCGCTTCGATCGCCGCGACGGCTTCACGCACGACAGGTTCGTCCCGTCCCAACGCAAACGATTCATAGTCATCCTGCACATCGAAAGCGACCTTGCCGCATGCGCCTGCATCGTTGGTGATGCGCTTCGCCGCCTTGCGGAACGCCTTGATGTAGGCGTCGACAATGCGCCGGCGAAAGGCCGGGTGATGTGAACGCATCTCCGCGCGCAGCGTGGCCGACTCCGTCACCACGTTGGTCGCCGCGCCAGCCTGAATGATCCCGACGTTGGCCGTGCCTTGCTTCTTGCCTGGCTTTTCATCGGGTCGGCGCGCCTTTTTCCTCTTCTTGCCTGACTTTTTCGATTGATCGATGGTGCCGTGCCAGCCCTTTTTGACCAGCTCGGCGATCGCGAGCGAGGCGATGGCGATCGCGCTAACGCCGTCTTCCGGATGGCCGCCCGCGTGCGATGCGATGCCCTGAATATGAATCGCCATGCGGCTGGCGCCAGTCGCGCCGATCACGATGTCACCGGGCGACCCGCCGTCGAAATTGAATCCCATTGCAGGTTTGCCCAGTTTGCTGACCGTGCAATGCCGCGCACCTTTGAGGCCGATTTCTTCCTGCACCGTCCAGAGAAACGTCAACGGCGGATGCGAAAGATTGTTGGTGATGATCGCAGTGAGCGCGGCAAGAATCGCCGCGCAACCGGCGCGGTCGTCCGCACCCAAGCCGGTATCCTTGTTCGCCGACCGAACAAAGTTGCCGCGCTTCACCGGGTCGCAGCCGACGCAGATCGGCACGGTGTCCATATGCGCCGACAACAATCTTCGCGGCTCGCGCGTGCGTCCGGCGGTGCCGCGCAGTTTGACGACCAGATTGCCCTGTTCGCCGCCGGCGGGACTTCGCCGATGGGCGGTGTCGGTGCTGATCGTACTGGTCGGCAGGCCGCCCAGGGTTTCGAGGAAGGTTCGAATGTAAGTCGCGACCGCGCTTTCGTCGCCCGCCGTCCCCGGAATACGCATGAGGTTCAGGGCAAGTTGCTCGGCGGTCTGGCGATCGATCTGTGACATATCTTCAAACTCCGGGTTTCTCGCAACGGTATCGATTTTATCGAGCAGGGCCGACCGCGTGTGTGCAAGCGATGAGCCACATCGTGCGTCCTACGCGAGAATGGTCTAAGCCGTCTCTCGCAAGTGGCCGATGGGCAGACCATCCACTATGGTGTCGCCCGTGTTCAAACGTATCTTCTTCCAGTTCGCGATGGTCATGATCGCCGCGTTGGGTTTCGCACCGCGCGCGGCCGAAGCGCAGCCAATCCATGCCGCCGGCGACGGCGTCCACCTGTGGATCATCCAACCCAGCCCCGCCGGCGGCGCGTTCACCGCCCTGTACCGCAAACTGTCCGACACGCCCGCGACCGACCTCTTTCCCGTCGGCATGCAACCCATCCAGGGCGCGCCCATGAAGCAGGGGCTCGCGGCTGGTGGCGGACGACTCTGGCTGATCTACGAGTCCGGCAGCGTGCAGTCCATCCAAGCGATTGAGGATGATCAAGGCCGGCGCGGTTACAGCCCGACCATGCATCCATCGTTGCCGAAGGGCGTCGCGCTACGATCACTGGCGGCGAACTACAACGCGCCGTGGGCGCTGGTGCGCGTCGAAGACGCTACCGCACTTCAACGACTCGATCATCCAGGCGATGCGCCCGCCCCGCCGTCCAATCCCGATGATGCCGGCAAGCATGCGGAAAAGGAACAATCAACAAAGAAGGCGCCGGCTGATGCAAAAGGGATAGCCGGCGATACCAAGTCTGACAATGCCAAGTCCGGCAATGTCAAACCCAAGTCCGTGCAGGTCGATCGCCTGCTTGTTCTTGAACGCAACGTGTGGAAAAGTATTCCGTTGCCGGATGACTGGCCGATTCACAAGCCGAAAGATAATCCGGGCAACGAATCAGCAAGTGAGCCGCAGCGCGGGTCGGCGTGGCTGGTGATGAAGTCCGACCGCGCCGAGCGCCCATGGCTGGTGGTGGTGCCGGATATGTCGAAGCCGACGGTTCGCTGGTATGAATGGGTTCCGCCGCCATCCACGAAGAAGAAGCGTCCACTGCTCAAACGCGACGACGAAGGCGGCTTCAACGTATTTGGTAAAGACCGCAAGACCAAAGACAAACCGACGAAGAGCGATTCGTCTAACAAGGATCAATCCACGAAGGATGCCGGCAAACAAGCCGACGCTCAAACACAAACCGACTCAAACACCCCGCCGCCCACCGGCCATTGGAAACGCATCGACATCGAAGCGAACCACACCGCCGGCGTTCAGCCCCTCGCTTCGCAGGAGAACCTCGTGCTCGTCCATCGCGGCGACGCGGCCGGTCAACTCGATCTGCATTTCCAACTGCTGCGCCAAGACGGCGTGGTCGATCTGGGCACGGTGTCGCATTCCAGCGTCCCCGCCGGCTGGTCGGTCGCGCCGGTCGGTACGTGGCTTGCCGCGATCATCAAGAAGCAGGACGGGGAATTCGTTTGGCAACGCATCAACATCGGCGGCGATGTCGACAGCGAACCGACTGCCCTGACACCGCACAAACCCACGCATCACGCGCTCGAGAACATGTATCTGTTCCTCACGGTGATGATCATCGCCACGCCGATCACCATTCTGCTCTGGCGTCGCAACCCGCAGCAGCAGGAACTGGCGCTGCCGGAAGGCACTGCCGTAGCTGACATGATCTTGCGCATGATCGCCGCGCTGATCGACATGATTCCCTGTCTCGGCGTCGCGGTGATCGCCAGCGGGTACGGTCCGATGGACATCGTGC
>JANQKH010000801.1 GCA_028281215.1 Phycisphaeraceae bacterium
CCACGATGGCAAACTCATCTACACCACGCACATGGGCCACGATGAGCCGGCGTACGATGCGAACAATCCGATCGTCCGCGGTGGCCAGCCTGTCGAAGAGAAGGCCTACCTGACCGACGCATTGACGCGCGAAGCGGTTGATTTCATCGGCCGCAACAAGGATCGGCCGTTCTTTCTCTACCTCGCCTACAACGCCGTGCACAGTCCGCTTCAAGGCGCGGATGCTTATATGAAAAAATTTGTGCACATCGAAGACATTCATCGCCGAATCTTCGCCGCGATGTTGAGCAATCTCGATGACAGCGTCGGTGCGGTGTTGAAGAAAGTCCGCGATAAACAACTGGAACGTGACACGATGATCGTTTTTCTTTCCGACAACGGCGGACCGACGCGCGAACTGACGTCGAGCAACCTGCCTCTGCGCGGCGGCAAGGGAGATCTATACGAAGGTGGCATTCGCATCCCATTCATGATGCAGTGGAAAGGCACGTTGCCCGCAGGAAAAACCGACGATCGGCCGATCATCTCGCTCGACCTGTTCGCCACCGCATCGGCGGTCGGTCAGGGCAAACGGCCTCACAACGATCCAGGTGACGGCGTGAATCTCATCCCCTTCCTGACCGGCGAACAAACCGGCCGACCGCACGATCAACTATTCTGGCGCAGCCGCCACCGCGCCGCATTGCGCGCCGGCGACTGGAAACTCGTCCGCAACCCGCGCGGTCGACAGCCGAACCTCGCATGGCAGTTGTATGACCTTTCAAAAGACATCGGTGAAAAGACCAACCTCGCCGCGGTCGAGCCCGACCGGTTGAAACAAATGGTGGCCGCATGGGAGAAGATGAACGGTCAGATGATCGAGCCGTTCTGGTCACCAAAACGTTAACGCCGAACCAACCATGAGGTTCCCCTTCCCCAACCTGCTCGCATCGAAAGGCGGTCGACTCACGGCCTTCTTTTTTCTGTACATGACCGAAGGCATCCCGCTTGGATTTACGGCGACTGCCGTGGCGACGCAGATGCGGCGGCAGGGTGTCGGCGTGGAGCAGATCGGCATCTTCGTGGCGACGCTCTATCTTCCCTGGGCGTGGAAATGGCTGATGGGTCCGGTGGTCGACTTGGCGTACATCAACGCACTGGGCCGCAGGCGCATGTGGATCGTGGGTTGTCAGGTCATGATGATCATCATGCTGATGTCGGCGATGGAAGTGAACTTCACCACAGAAATGAAACTGTTTACGTCGCTGATTTTTGTGATGAACCTGTTCGGCGCGACACAAGATGTGGCTATCGATGCGCTGGCGTGTGAGGTGTTGTCCGAACAGGAACGAGGGCTTGCGAACGGATTGATGTTCGGTGGCGCGTACACCGGCAACGCCATCGGCGGATCGGGTGTGCTGTTTCTGTCCAGCGTGGTGGGATTCAACGAAGCATCTCTTTTGGTGATCGTCTCGCTCTTTGCCGTCACTTTGTTTATCGCCATTCCGTTGCGTGAGCGTCGATCGGCTTTGCGAAACGTCCCTCGCCGTGAGATCACCGTGGTCGTCGGCAATGACGAATTGGTGGACGACCTGCTCCCTTGCATCGATTGCGGCGAATCAATGCGAGGCTTACCGCTCAACGGATTATGTCCGGCCTGCGGCACTGCCGTTCGTCATTCGATTTGGCGCTACGAATATCGACTCAACACTCGAATCAAGCAGATCGGCTTTGAAATTGTGCGCTACATCATTGATGCGTTCAAAGCGTTCTTTGGGTCCATTGGTGCCATCGTGACCTTGTTGTTTGCGTTCCTGCCCTGTGGGGCTTACGCGCTGTCGCTTGTGCTGGCCAGTAGTTTGTCGGTCGAGATGGGGCTGACCGATGCGGAAATCGCTCTGTTGGGATTGTTCACCACCATCTGTTCGGCCGTGTTCTGCGTGGTGGGCGGTTTGCTTTCCGATCGATACGGCCGGCGCAAATTGCTTGCGATTTACCTGATCGCCGCGGCCGTCCCCACCGCGTGGTTGGGATACATCATGCATGAGGAAGGGTTCATCTGGTCCATCCCGGCTGACGCGAACAACTTCAAACCGTTTCTGGAGGGGTTTTTGCAGTCATGGTTTTCGGATATCGAGTTAACATTGCCGCGCCGCCCGGACGTGACTTGGACATTGGTGATCGCCTATTACATGCTCAGCATCGCCTACGCAGTTTTCCACGGTTTGATGTATGGCACGCGAACGGCACTATTCATGGATGTGTGCAATCCCAAAGTCGCTGCCACACAGTTCACGGCGTACATGGCCATCCTGAATCTCGTCATCGCCTACACCGCCATCTGGCAGGGTTTCGCGATCAAGAAGTGGGGGTATCCCACCACACTTGCCATGGATGCCGGCATTGGGCTCGTGTGCATTTTGTTGTTGCCCTTAATCAGAAGGGAAAAACAACCTAGTGAATCGGATCAAAAAGAAAACGCTGACTCCGGCAAATATGTTGATGATGGTCAAGCCATCACACAACCGACCGGTGTGCCAATCGATTGAGATACAAGCATGACCACCGGCCTCATCTACTCCGATCGCTTTCTCGACCACGATACGCGTAGCGGGCACCCTGAGCGGGCTGACCGGTTACGGGCGATCATGACCAAACTGCGCGAGACAGGTTTGCTTGATCGTCTCGTGCGCATTGATCCGACGCCGATCGATCGGCGGTGGTTGTTGCGGTGTCATGCCGAGGCATACATCGACCGCGCCGAGCAGGTGTGCCGCGATGGACAGAGAATCCTCGACTGCGGTGATGTGAAAATCTGCGAAGCGAGCTACGACGTCGCCCTGCTCGCCGCCGGTGGTGTGCTTAAGGCGGCCGAGGCGATCATGGCCGGGCAGGTGGACAATGCATTTTGCGCCGTGCGCCCGCCTGGACATCACGCCGAGCGCGACGAAGCGATGGGCTTCTGCCTGTTCGCCAATGTTGCCATCGCCGCTGACTACCTCACGCAAAAGCACGGATTGGAGCGTGTCGCTGTGGTCGATTTCGATGTACATCATGGCAACGGCACGCAGCACATCCATGAACGCCGCGACGACATCCTGTTCATCAGCCTGCATGAAGATCCGCAATACCTCTACCCGAACATGGGGTTTCTGGACGAAACCGGCATCGGCGAAGGTAAAGGCTTCACACTGAACCTGCCGATCGTGCCGCCCGCAGGCGATGACGAATATCTCAAACTATTTGATTCGCAGGTGTTGCCAAAACTGCAAGCATTCGCCCCGCAGTTTCTGCTCGTCAGTGCGGGCTTCGATGCCGCGGAAGCCGACCCGCTCGCGCACATGAACGTGTCGACCGAAGGGTTTCGCAGGATGACGCAACTGCTCAAACAGTTTGCAGATGAGCACTGCGACGGCCGGTTGTTGTCCAGTCTCGAAGGCGGTTACGATCTGGAAGCGCTCAGTGACGGCGTTGCCGCGCATGTGGATGTGTTGTTGGGATAGCTGGGAACGTTTGCGCCCAATGTCTCCGATTCCCACTGACCATGACCCAACCTTCCAAACAGCCCGACTGGTTCGAGCCCGGCTTGCACTTTGAATGCACGCAATGCGGCAACTGTTGCACCGGTCCGCCCGGCTTCGTGTGGTTTAACGATGAGGAACGCGACGCGATGGCGGCGTATCTGGAGATCAGTGTCGATCGGTTCATGCAGTTGTTCACCAAGCAGTTGCAGAAGAAGGCGTCGCTGACCGAAGTGAAACGCGACGGGCAGTACGATTGCGTGTTCCTCGAACGCAACGAGCAGGGACAAGGGCTATGTCGCATCTATCCAGTGCGGCCACAACAATGCCGAACGTGGCCGTTCTGGCCGGAGAATCTGGTGCACCGGGACCAATGGAACCGCGCCGCCAAGACATGCCCGGGCATGCAACAGGGCGGCCACGACGCCGACGCGGCAGGCAACTTCTACCCGGCCGAGCAAGTCCGGCTGATTCGCGACAGTAATCCGGAGGGGTGACGCTTCGCTGCGTTTCAAGTTGATCCCGCAAGCACAGAGAGGTCACCTTGCGCGATTACCACTCATCCGTCCGGAACGGCGACGCCGGCATGCCTTCCTTGTTGTACAGGTTCGCGCCCGCCGGGTTCATGGAATAGGCGTAGCGCACGGCGACGGGTTTGGCGACCTGATCGCTGCTGACGATCACGGTGTCGCCGTCGATTTCCGCGTTCGCCCAGTGCCAGACTTTGTCTTCACCGGCGATGGCAAAGCGGGCGAGTTTGCCTTCCTTGTCCTGTTCGGTGGGCTTGAGGCCTTGCTTCTTGCCAACCATCAGGCCGCCGCCGACGTAGTCGAATGACAGGCGGATTTTGTTGCCTTCGACTTTGTGCCCTGTGTAGAGCGGGCCGGCGGGCACGACGTCTTTGAGTTTGTACGTCTGGTGCAGTGCGTAGTTAGCGAGGCGTTTGCCGACGTCCTGCTTGTTCTTGGGGTGAATGTCGCGGGCTTCACCAATGTCGATGATGACCGCCATGCCGGCATGAGGGATGTCCTTGGCGGCGTGGCGTTGCGCTTCGCGGATGCGCGCCCAGCCGTCGCCGCCTTCGGGCTTGTCATTGGCGGCGCGGAAATTGGCCAGTTGCACCCAGTAGAAGCCGAGGTCTTCGTTGAACAGTTTCCGCCAGCCGTTCACCAGACCTTTCTTCTTGTGGTAGTAGCTCATCCCTTCCCCGCCGTTGGATTCACCTTGGTACCAGATCGCGCCGCGCATGGCGTAAGGCGCCAGTGGCAGCACCATCGCGTTGCAGATTGCGGAAGGCGAGCCGCCACCGACCTTCGCGTTGGTTTCTGCCTGCTTCTTTGATCGCTCTGCCAGTTGCTTGAGTTCGGGAACAGAATTGAATCCGTCCAGCGTGGTCCAAGGTTCGATCTTCGTGCCGCCCCAGTTGGAGCCGACCAGACCGATGGGTACATCCAGCTTCTTCTGCAACGCGCGACCGAAGTAATAACCCACCGCCGAGAAACCCGCGACCGATTTCGGACTGCATGTCGTCCAACTCGATATGCGCTTCAACTTCTCGAGTTCGGTCGGCGATGTTTCGTGCCCCGGCACGTTGAACAGCCGAATCTTCGGATGATTCGCCGCGGCGGTTTCTTCTTTCGGGTTTGCCGACCGTGTGACCGACCATTCCATGTTGCTTTGGCCTGAGCAGATCCACACTTCGCCGACCAGCACGTCAGTCAGTTTGATCGTGTTGTTGCCCTTGATGGTCAGTGTGGCGCCCTTGGCGTTGGCCGTGAGTTTGTCGAGCTTGACCAGCCACTTGCCATCGTCGCCCGCCTCGGTGGATTTTGTCTGTCCGGCAAACGAAACGGTGACCTTTTCACCCGCGTCCGCCCAACCCCAGACCGGCACGTCCATGCCTTGTTGAAGCACCATCTCACTACTGAGAATGGAAGGCAACATGACATCCGCGCGGGCGGAACGCGAACCCAGAAGCAAAGCGACAATTGCGAACAAACCAACAGCGGAAAGGGATTGACGATTCATGGTTCACCTTCGTGAGAGGAAATCGAATGGAGAGCGATGGATACGAACGGCGTAGTGTAAGGCCAGCCGATCGCTGAGCGAAATCAGTAGGCGGGTTGGTCCGTTCACCCCCTCGACCGATGTGTCACGAGAATCCGCTTCGCCGCGGTCATGCCGATGACCATGTTCTCGCCGCCCTGCTTTTGAATAGTGATCGCGTCGGCAAGTGGATCGCGGTCGACGATGGCCAGTTGCGCGCCGGGCGCCAGTTGTTTGTCATCAATGAAGCGGAGAAAGTCAGCATTCTGATTCTCGATCCGAGCGACTTCCACTTGATCCCCAGGCTCACAAGCATCAAGGCTTCGCACATCGCGGCTACGAATCTGGCCGGCGGCGTTGGGGATCGGGTCGCCATGCGGATCGAACACCGGAAAGCCGAGCATTTCATCGATGCGGTCGAGCACCTTCTCGCTGACCGCGTGTTCGAGCACTTCCGCTTCGTCGTGCACTTCGGACCAGTCGAGATTGAGCACATTGACCAGGAACAACTCAATCAGCCGATGCCGACGCAGCACGTCGAGCGCCACGCGCCGCCCTTCGTTGGAAAGTTTCACGCCGGCACGCGATTCGTAGTCGACCAGTCCCGCGTCCGACAAACTCTTGACCATGATCGTCGCAGTACCCGGCGTGACCTTCAGTGACTTGGCCAAATGTCCGGTTGGCACGCGATCATCGCCCTGCTTCTGCTGAAGCAGGTACAACTGCTTGAGATAGTTCTCAACCGTGCTGCTTTGTTGGTCGGCGGCGGTGGTGGTCACAGCGTGTCTCGGCGGCGGTGAAAGTCAACGTCAGTGTAATCGCAACGGTCCTCATGTGAGACCGTGGTTCTGCTGACGGATTATAGGTCGCGCCTTGCACTATTGATGGTTGGTACAACAGCGTATTTCAAACATGAGAGAACTGTGACCCGGTCAGGCGGGGATAGGTGATCCGAACGGCGGTGCGACCTGCGGTTCGTCCCGCTCGTAACCGAACTCATCCACATGCGACGGACGCACTTCCCATAACTCAGGTATTGTTTCCACCGCAGGAGAAACGCCCACTTCGTTGATGCGATTCAGATACGCGATGGTGGTCAACCCCATCAGTGCCACAATGTAGCCTGCTTCGACCGACTCCATGCCGATGAAGAAACTGCACGCGAGGAACCCGCCAAGCGAGGTGCTCACGCCGAGCAGCAGGAACCGAGGCCAGACCAGTTTGACCGCCGCGGGGCTGAACGACTTGAAGATGCAGGTGAAGAGCGTCCCGAAGTAGAAGATGACGATGCCGAACAGGCCGACCACGCCGTAGTCCGCGCCGACTTGCAGGTACAGATTGTGAATCGACTTGCCGAACGTGAGGCCGTATTGGTCAGCGTAGAACCTGAAGTTTCGAGGCCCAACGCCCAAGGGATGGTCCATGATGCATTGGAAGCCGGCTTTCCATGTGCTCCACCGGCTTTCCGCCGAGGCGTCGAGGTCTTCCGCAAAGATCGAGAAAAACCGCTCGCGAATGCTGTCGCCCGCCGCCCAGATCGTGAACAGCACAAACACCACCATGCCGAGCATTGTCCAGACTTTATAGGGCAACGAGGTGATCGCGAAGAAGAAGATCGCCGCGCCCACAATGCAAAGTCCCACCTGCGAGCCGCGCGAATAGCTGAACAGAATCACGTGCACGGCGCACGCCGTCGCCGCCAGGCAAAGCAGTTTCACCCACAAGCGACGGTCAGCGATCGCCATGAAGAAACACAACGGCACGATCATCACCATGATCATCCCCACGCCGTTGTTGTCCACCGAACCAAACCCGTGGTTGTGCAGGTAGTTCGGGTTGATCATGTACCACTCGTTCAACTGAAGCGCCAGATAACCGAGCGCCGCGAGCACGACCCAGATGAAAATCTTGATCGATCGGCCGTCACGTACGACGGTCAGCGTCACCAGCGCCATGAGGAAGATTTTGAACTGAATCATCCACCACAGTTCTGCGTACAACTTGTTCACGGCGAACATCTGCCAGCCGACGAAACCGCTGGCGATGAACAGAAACAATCCAAAGATCGGCAACCGCGCGCCGCGCAGGCCGGACCAGTTGCCCAACCCGTTGAATGCCCAGCCCGCCAAAACCGAGATGCCCAGAAAGAAACTGAAACGCGGGGCGGTCACCGGGTCAAACACCCAGAACCACAGGTAGGATGGGCGCAGGATGGCGAAGGCGTAGTAAACCATCAGGCCGACGAACGGGTTGATCCAACCCGAAGCCGTGCCGATGAACGCCAACGCGTAAGTAAAGAAAAAACCCCACATATACTCGCTGTTCCTGTCCCTCAAAACCGCGACCGGTCCGCCGCGAATGCTTTAGAGCATGTCGACCAATTCCACGGTGCGCTGAACCTGTCGCGCCCAATCCAGCGATTCGGCGCGCTGTCTCGCCGCTTGTCCGAACCGTTCTCGCAACGGGTCGTCCGATAACAGCCGATCCAGCGCGGCCGCCACGCTGTCTGCATCGCGACCGTCTACCACCAGGCCGGTCGACTTATCCTGCACCGCTTCGGGCTGACCACCAATGTTGCCGGCGATCGACGGTTTGCCGCAGGCGCCGGCTTCGATGAACACCATGCCGAACCCTTCAATATCTGAACCGTGCTGGATTGCCGGCATGGCGAACACATCGCACGCGCCGTACAGCGCCACCTTCAGTCGGCCGTCCACTTCTCCGGTGAAGTGGACGCGGTCGGCGATGTTCAACCGAGCCGCTTCCGCCTCAAGCGCCGCACGCTGGCTGCCATCACCCGCGACCACGTAAACCAAGTCCGTGTGCTGGTCCGCCAGTTTCGCCACCGCTTGCAGCACCGCCAACTGGTTTTTGCGCTGTTCGAGCCGGGCGACGGTCAGCACGATTTGCGCGTCAGCCAGCCCGTGCTCATCGCGCCAGGCAATGCCGTTCGCCTTCGCCTGATCGAAAGCCGCCACGTCAACCCCCGGATGCATCACTTTTACTTTCTCCAAGGCGATGTGGTTCGCCAACAATCGACGCGTGTTTTCACTGTTGGCGATCATCAGATCGGCCGCGCGATGGGCACGGTGCATCAGAAACCGCAACTGTCGGCTCGATTCGCAAGCCGTGATCTCTTCGCCATGCGCGTAGCAGATGATCTTCAACCGCCTGCCGAACCGCCACCGGAGCGGGATCAAACTCACCGCCTCCGGCACAGCGTGAATGCAATGCACACGCACGGTTGGCTTGTCTTTGCGACGCAAACGCTCGCGCACCGCCCTGCCCATCCGCCGGTATCGCACCAGTTTGCCCGGCCGATCCAAACCCCAATCGTGCAGAAAAATATCCCGCCGATCCATCGTCAGGTTTGGGTCCGATACATCATCACCGCTCGCCGGCCGAGCAAACGGCCGGGCGGGGTCCAGTGGGTGGCTGTAGTAGTCGTGCGTGATCACTTCCACCGGGTTTGGCCACCGCCTGTAAACCTCGCTCATCCACGAAATTGATCCGCCAAACTCGGGTACAAATCGCTGGGCGAGCAGAATGTCGATCACCGGTTCGGTCATAGCAGAGTCATCGTCCGTAGCCGAGGCGTTCTGAAAACTTGGGCGCCTTGCAAATGTCAGATCAACGCGTGCTTGACCTTGCAGGTTCGCAGAATTTATAATTTTGTAATAATATTATATTATTGAATTGGAAGCATAAGAAGAAACGTCGTACCTTGGTCGTTTGTGTTTTCCACTTCGATCGTGCCGCCGGCTTGCCGGACCAGGTCACGGCAAATGCTCAAACCCAGGCCTGTGCCCGTGGATTGACCGGCGGGCGAATGGTCCATTGTCACGAATGGCTCAAAGGCCTGACCGGCGATCGAAGTCGGAATGCCGCAACCGGTGTCCGTCACGCGCAGCGCCAGACGAGTTTCTTTTACCTGGCCAACAATACGGAGTTGACCCCCCTTTTGTGCCATCGCCTTCTTCGCGTTGAGCATCAGGTTCAGTATGACCTGTTGAAGATTCAGTGCCGGTATGCTCACCACGACTTCCGGCAGATCAATGTGAAGTTCAATGCGGTCCTTCTGCGGCTCGCGCCCCAGGCACGCCACCGCGTCCGCCACGGTTTGCTGCAACGGCGCTTCATTCTGCACCGACTTCTCACGCGAAAAGCCAAGCAATGATGACGATATACGTGACAATCTCTCCGATGCTTCAAGCGACTTGCGCACCGCCGTCATTGCCAAATCATGATTGTCCGGTTGAGCCAACGCCAATTGGCAGTA
>JANQKH010000813.1 GCA_028281215.1 Phycisphaeraceae bacterium
TCATGGGGGGCCGCCGGTGAAAAGCATATGGTGCCACGGCGGGAGCGGACGAGCCTACAGCGACATGGGTTGGCTTGCGCTATTTGGCGATCACCCAGCCGATGAGTTTTCGGAAACTTGGCGCCTGGCCGTAGGAAAGAATGCCGATGCGGAATACTTTCGCCGCGAACTTCACACACAGAAGTGTGGTGCCGAGGGTGAGCACGACGCTGAGAATAATCTGCCACGCTGGAGGTCCAGGCGGCAGACCGATGCGCAGCAGCATGAGCATCGGCGTCGCCAGCGGTACGAGCGAAATGCCCACAGAAAATGAACTGTCGGGTGATTCAAGCACCGCGAACCAACAGAACATTGGGATCATGACGATCAGCATCGCCGGCATCATCAGTGACTGAGCGTCGCGGATTTCCGTGCAGGCTGCGCCGATCGCCACGAAGATCGAGCCGTACATGATCACGCCCAGCAAGAGAAAAAACAGGAACCAGAAATACATACGCACCGGCACCATGCCTGCAAGGTCGTAGTAATTCAGAATCACGATCACCACGGCGAGGTACAACACCGCCAGTGACATCGTCACCATCACCGCGGCGATCAACTTGCCCAGCATGAGTTGGTACGGCGTGACCGATGAAACCAGCAACTCCGCCACCCGGGCGATCTTTTCTTCAAGCACCATGTTCAACAGTTGCGGGCATGAGACCATGATGAGCATGAACAGGAGAAACATGGCTCCGGCGGGCACAGCGTAGAGTTGCAACTCGTTCCGTTCCTCCGCTGCGATGGTTTCGCCGGTCTGGATATCCGTCCGGACCAATCCCAGGTGCCGAAATACGACTGGCGCATTGAGGCGGTCAACCAACTGCTGATCAAGCCCGGCTGATTCAAATCGAAGGCGGCGAATTTCATCGTTGATCACCCCCTGAAGCCACCGCGGCAATGAGTTGTACGTGGGCGTGTCCGTGTGGTAAGCAACCGTCGCATCTTCAAGTGCTGATGATTCGCCCTTCGGATTAATCGTTGTTTTCCCGATGATCACGTAGGCGAACAGGTCGCCTTTTCTGACGCGATCGGAGAGTTCGACGATATCCGTATCGGTTGCCACTTGAACGGGAACGAATCGAGGGGATTCTTTTTCGGTTGACGTGATCTGATCATCGCGCGCGTTGGCTGCCTGTTCGATCAACGGCCAAAGCCGACCGGTATGGTCAACGACGGCAAAGCGCCGATCGCTCATATCCCCGCCCCCGGATGCGATCGCATTGACGGCAATCGCCACGCCCATGAACAGCGGCGCCGCCAGCACGCCGAGGATGAATGCCTTGCTGCGCACGGCGGAAAGGTATTCGTTGGTGGCTACATTGATTGCTTTTCTCATTCCTCCACCTCATTGACCGGCGCGGCGGATTCTCCTGCCGTCTGTTTGGTTTCGGCTTCTTCGCGCGCTTCGGGGCCGCCAACGCGAAGAAAAATGTCGTGTAGCGAAGGTCGGGCGATTTCGAAGTGGTGCACCGTGGTGCGCGAAACCAGTTTCGCCAGCAATTCCTGCGCATCGCCGTCGTAGCGAACTTCCTGAAACTGTCCATGGTCGATCATGTCGGCCACACCGGCGATGTCGGTCATTGCAGCGCTTCCGCCATTGATGCGCAGGCGAATGGTATCCGTGCCGTATTCAGCGGCAATAGCGTCGAGTGTGCCGTCCAACACTTTGCGCCCGTTGAGAATCATGAATATGAAGTTGCACATGCGCTCAGCCATGGCCATGTCATGTGTTGAGAAAATGACCGTCGTGCCATCGGCGTTGAGTTCGAGGATTCCTTGACGCAGCGTTTCAAGATTGACCGGATCAAGCCCGCTGAATGGTTCATCAAGGATGAGCAGTTCCGGTTTGGAAAGCACGGCGCCGATGAACTGCACTTTTTGTGCCATGCCTTTGGACAGCGTTTCGATTTTGCGGTTGCGCCATTCGGTCAGTTGGAATCGGTCAAGCCAATCGTCGGCCGCCTTGCGTGCGGCCTTGGTTGATAACCCTTTGAGCGTGCCGAAATAAGTGAGCTGTCGCAAGACGGTCAGTTTGCGGTACAGGCCGCGCTCTTCGGGCAGGTAGCCGATCTGATCATTCGCGGCGCGCTGCTCCTTTTGGCCCAGCACTTCGATTTCACCTGAGTCGGCGTGAATGATGTGAAGAATCATGCGCAGTGTGGTTGTCTTGCCGGACCCGTTGGGCCCGATGAAGCCATAGATGCTGCCCGCCGGAACGGTCAGATCCAATTCATCGACAGCCAGGTGTCGCGTGAATCGTTTGGTCACATTCGTCAGACGGACGGCGTTCACATGACCCCTTTGGAATTTGAAACGCGCTTGAATCCAACGGAATTCTAGCCGGGACGGAGGCCATGTGCTGATATGGACCAGATGTTACTTTGTCGGCTGAATCGGCAATTCATCTTGCGGTGTGCGATTGCGGTTCGCCGTGCCGGTATGATCCATCACCAAAGCGTTCCATTGGATCGGAGTTCGTTATGAATCGTCGTCTCGTCTTTTGCATCCTTTTCTTGCTTTGTACATCGCGCTTCGCATTAGCTGAACCCAAGCCATTGAGAATTCACGTGATCTCCGGTTCCAAGGAATACAAATCAGAAACTTCCCTCAAGGCATTCATGCCGTGGTTAGAGAAACATTATTTCGCGAAGTGGACCGCGTCGTGGGGCCGCGACGGGATCAAGGAACTGGACAACCTTGAACCGTTGAAAGATGCGGACGTGATGCTCGTGTTCGCCCGCCGCATGAAGCTGGGCGAAGATCAGATGAAACTGATCCGCGCGCACTGGGAGAACGGTAAGGCGATCGTCGGCTTGCGCACCGCCAGTCATGCTTTCCAGAAGGACGACAACACGATGTTCGACCTGAAAGTGATGGGCGGCAATTACAGGGGGCACTTTGGCAACGAACCGGTGAAAGTCTTGCCGGCTGACAATGCAAAGAGTCATCCCGTGCTGCACGGTGTCGGTGTGTTTACGTCGAAGAAACTTTACAAGACCGGCGAGTTGCCGAAGACAACCAAAGTGCTCCAATTCGGGGACATCGGCAAAGCGAAACACGCGGTCACTTGGGTGAACGAATACAAGGGCGGCAGAGTGTTCTACTCCTCGCTCGGTGTGCCCAGTGATTTCGAGGATGAGCAGTTCAAGAAGCTGCTGGTCAACGCGATTTTCTGGACGGCGAAACAAGATGCGGAAACGATGAAGAAGTAATCAAGTCCATGACCTGTTCACTCGTTGCCCAAAGCCCACGATCGTTGGGTTGGAGTTTTGCTGATAACGCATTTGCAATACCGATTGACGAATTGGCGCACGGACTTTTCAGTTCGCCGGCAATTGGACGATCACGCACTCTTTCGTGGCAATGCATAGGGAAAAACCCGCACATTCAATCCCGATTATCGGCCTGTGAATACCTTATCCGCACTTGAAAAAAACCGCGGATTCCGCGATAGTTGAAGGTCTGGCGCTTCGCGAACAGCTTTCGCCCCCGCGCCGTAGGAGAAGGGGTCTTCTCCGTGTCGAAGTCCCCGTGGCTGAACCGGCGTGACCGGTCCAACGTGATCGCCCAGCGATCGCCGTCAAACGGTGCATCCGTCGAGCGTCCCCCGCGCGTTTTTTCAAAGGTGTCAACCCCATGGCCCATGATTATGTCAAGGACGAATTGCAACTCGAGTCGGAGCAGGGGCGCGTCAACTTTCAGATCATGGCGACGCTGCTCGGCTTCGTGCTGCTGGTCTGTTCGGTCGCGGCGCGCCTGTTCTTCGACAGCGATTTCTACGCTACCTCGCTTGGTATGTTTTCCGCGATCCTGCTCGGCGCCCCGTTGATTTGGGTTGCGCTGAAAGATCTCAAAGACGGCCACTCGCACATGAACGAACTGGTCGCGCTCGCCGTGCTCGCCTCGTTTGCGTTGGGCAGTCAGCGCGATCCGGACGCGTTTTTCAATGCATACCAGGAAGCAGCGCTCATTGCGTTTCTCATGATCATTTCCGTGCTGGTCGAGAGCCGCACCGCACTCGGCGCGCAGGCGAGCATCGAATCGCTGATTCGTATTACGCCGACCAAAGCGCATCTGTTGCGTGACAGCGCGGAAGTGGAAGTCGATGCTGCGGAATTACAGACCGGCGATGTCGTGCGTGTCCGTCCCGGCGACAATATCCCCGCTGACGGCGAAGTGGTCTCCGGCGAAAGTACGGTCAACCAGGCGAACATCACTGGTGAGTCGCTGCCGGTGGACAAAACGTCAGGCGATGAGGTGTTTGGCGGAACGATCAACGTCACCGGCGCGATGGACATCAAGGTCACCAAGGCCGGCCAGGACACCACGCTTGGTCGTGTGAAAGACCTCATCCTGCAAGCCGAGCGGACGCGCATTCCGATCATGCGCATGATTGACAAATATGTCACTTGGTACACGCCGACGATTCTGATGTTCGTCGCCATCGTGTTGTTTTTCAACATGCAGGCGGACGGCGGTGATCCGTGGGAGCGTGCGACCGCGATGCTGGTGTTGGCGTGCCCGTGTGCGTTGATCCTTGCGACGCCGACGGCGATGGTCGCCGGCATTTCGTCGGCCGCGC
>JANQKH010000842.1 GCA_028281215.1 Phycisphaeraceae bacterium
CTCCTCAGCCATATGCTGGACGGACTTCAATACGACCCAGCAGCGCCCGGTGGGCTTTACAAGCTCGGCGCGCTTGCCGGTGCGGGCATCGTCACCGTGACGTTCGGACTTTCAGCCGTGTCGTTGTTCGGTGAAGGTCTGATCATTGACGCTTTGCCGACCACCGACGTGTTCAACAGGCTTGACGACGGCATGGAGTGCATCGACCTGATCAACGACGAATCGATTGTCGGCGAGCCGGTGATCGAAGCTGTTGATCTTGCTGAAGATTTACACGATGCCGGCCACACTGAATCCAACTTCGACGAAGGATATGACCATGTTTGAATCACTCTACGACAATCTGAATCATCTGAAAACTGAAATCATGGATCGTGTACGCGAAACGGATGCTTACCAGCGTGCCGAGCAGGCGGTCGAACTGGCGCAGGACGCTTACGACAAAGGCAGCGAAATGGTCGGCAACACGCGCGACATGATCAATGATGTCCGCGACGACCTGTCCAAGACCTACGAAACGTTCAAAGAAGAAACTTCCGAAACATGGGCGAAATGGAACGAACCAAATGGCGGCGCCAACGATGAACCTACCACCTACGTGAGCGACTTCACCAGTCGCGTTGGCGACGCGGCTGAAAACGTCGGCGACATGCCGGGCCACATCAGCGATACCGTCCGAACGGCCGCGCAATCCGCTTCGGAAAAAATCGACGGTTTGCAAACGCAAGTCACCACGTTGTTGAACGACCTCTTTCAACGCGTCGAATCGATGCAGGAAGAGAACTCAAATGATCAGGACGCCGACAGCACCGTGAACGATGTTGAAAACGCCGGCGACAAATCAGTTGAAGCCGAATCCACCAATCACGTCGATGACGCGGACCACGACGTCAACGTGAATGTCAACGTCAACATTGAAAACCACAATGACAATCACGATGCATCCGATGCGGCGTTGCAACAGGACGCCGGTCGACCGACTTACGAGCAGATGGAGCAGCGCATTGAAATGCTCGAAGCCCGTCTCGGCAAGATGCAGGATCTGATGGAAATGCAGGTTGAACTGATGGCGACGCAGAATGAACAACTCGCCGAGCAGATGAACAATGTCGAAACCATGCCTGATCCCGCCGAGGAACTGGACGGCGATCTGTTGGACATGCAGGATGATGCAACCCACTCCACCGGTGATGATGTGGTTGAAAACGAATCGGCAGGAACCAGCACGGGAAACTTCAATTCAAACGTAGCGGAACCCGTCGGCCTCACCGACGCCGAACTCGAAGCCACTATGGCACGGCTGCTCGATGATGTTGAGCGAATCGAAGCCCGCTTCAAGCAGGACTACGAGCCGTTCGATCCGCAGGAAGCGGCCGCGAAGCTCGTCGAAGAATCCGACCTTCGCCACCAGGAATTGAACGAAACCATCGAACGCGCCGAGCAGTCCGGCTTGGACAGCGACTGGTCCGACGTCCAGCGCGCCACCCAACGCGTGCAGGAAGTAAACCAGATGATGGATCAGGTTCTGGATCCGCAGCACGGCGGCGCGATGGATGCGATCCGGAATCTCCGGGCGGACGCCGGCAACCAAGATGCTGCCACATTCGGATCGCGCATCGCCGAGCAGACCGCACGCCACGCCAACGACGCGCAGCAACACGCCATGCAAGATGCCGCGTCGCGTACCGCTGATCAGGTTGCCGCGGCTGCGGAACTGCAAGAGCAGGACGAAGCTGCGATGACTGAACAGCGGCGAAAGGAAGATCACGAAGAATCCACCGACCGCGCCGAAGCCGAGCAGGCTGAGCAACAACGCGCGGAAGCCGAAGCCCGCGAACGCGAAGAAGCTGAGCAGGAACGCGAGCAGGCTGAACGTGAGGAAGCCGAGCAACGCGAACAGGAAGAACAGGAACAGGTCGACAAGGGCGAACTCGATCCCGAAACAGGCGAACCGGTCGACGTCAACCGAACCGATCCCCTCAGCGATGAATACGTGACCGACTTGCAGGTCGAAATGGCGTCACTCGACGATGAATCGCAGGCGAAGGTGGTCGAAGCGGTCGAAGATGCCCAGGATACCGGCAAGCTTGACGAACTCGACACCGACGAACTGGTTGCACAGGAACGCGAGATTGCCGACCGTCGTGAGGAAGCGGAAACGCATCGCCAGGATCAGCAGCGTGCCCAGGAAGAAGGCGACCTCGAAACCGCACGCGACCGTGCCGACGAAGCACGTGAAGACCTTCAAGTCGCGGCTGAACGAGACGGCGACAGCACGCCCGACCGTGAAGAAGAGTTCGATGTCGTCGAAGCCGAGAACGACGTCGATGCGTTGGATGCCGCGGAATGGAATCAGGACATTGCGGATGAAAACGCCGAGACCGCTGAAAGCTACGCCGCAGAAGGC
Source organism: Phycisphaeraceae bacterium (assembly GCA_028281215.1). Lineage (GTDB taxonomy): Bacteria > Planctomycetota > Phycisphaerae > Phycisphaerales > Phycisphaeraceae > JANQKH01. The sequence goes on from JANQKH010000842.1 coordinate 2,408, forward strand.
GACTTCGAGGTTGCTGAAGTCTACGAAGACGCCGCCATCGAAGCCGAGCACGATGCAGGTGAATACGAAGACGACGGCGACGCCGAATACGCCGGCTCCCGCTACGACGGCGCCGACACCTACGACAGTTGATCAATCACAACATGCCATGCCATGCCACGCCACGAACGAACGAAGGGAGCACCGTCATGGGAAACGAATGGAAGCAATATCTGCAAGTGCCGGATGAAGCCAAGGCCTTGACCGGCCTGCTGGTTTGGGCCGGCAAGGAAGGTCAAACCGAAACCGTGCAAGCCTTCATCGACGCGGTCGACAATGCTGACTGGGACGGCGCGCTTAAGGCGTCCAAAGATCTCGAGCAGTTCATCGAAACCACCGACAACCTGGAAAACGTCGGCAAGGCGTTCGAAGTGCTCGGCCACGTCAACAACGCGCTCGAAGTCGGTGAAGCAATCCAGAACGGCAACTACGAATACGCCGCAGCGAAAGGCGTCGCCGTGGCGGTTGATCAGGTCGCCAGCAATTACCTGACCAGCCTCGGCCCGGGCGGCATCGCACTTGACTACGTCACCCACCAGACCGGCGAATACCTGTCCGGCCTGATGGACCAATACCAGCAACACCAAAGCACGCACACGCAAGGCCAGGCTGACATCAATTCCGCCAGCGTCGGCGCTTGGACCTACATGCGTGATTGGGTCGAACACGAGGTCGAGGCAAAGCTGCAAGCCGGCGCATCACCGGACGAAGTCTCCGATTGGGCGACCCAACACATGGAATCGCACGGTGCGATTTACCGTGACCTCGAACAAATGGAAGGCCTTGACGGCACCGAGCAATACGCACGACAAGTGCGCGATCAGGACTGGATCGTCCAACGCACCTACGACATCTGGGAGCACCTCGACGCCGACGATCGCGGCCCGCTGCGTTCACCCGACAACGATGACCTTTCGTCATTCAACGCGTCAGATGAATACGAAGTCGCCCTCCTTGATGAGAGCGATCCGACCACCGAGCATGAATTCATCATCGAAGCAACTGTCGAGTCCGATCCAACGGTCGATACCGCCCACAATCATGACGCCGATTACGACGTGTCGGCCGCGAGCCAAGCGGCATCATCCGAAACCGTCGTTGATGCCTTCGTCGATGACATCGATGGAGGTGATCATGACGACCCTTCCAACGATTTCGACGATCAGGGCAATCTGGATATCGACGCTGACTATTCCGACGTGGCGGTCGCTTGATCTGAATGGCCGGTGCGCACCGCAGGTTCCAATTGTGCGCCGGCGGACGGATCAAACATCGAGAAACCCTCAGGAACGCGTGGCAAGTAAACGTTTCTGAGGGTTTTCTTATGGGTAACGGAGAGGGAGGGATTCGAACCCTCGGTACGGAAAAACCGCACACCGGTTTTCGAAACCGGCCCCTTCAGCCGCTCGGGCACCTCTCCAGGTGGATTCGCGATTGTATCCCTCCATGCGTTCGATATCCAAACGTGGGAACTGATAAACAAGCCAATGCTGGTTGCTGGTCTTATTCACTCTTGCTGTCCGTGCTGTTACCGGAATCGTTCGCTGACTCTTCTTTGGCATCATCGCCTGACTCATCATCCGACGCGTCACTGGAATCGCTCGCACCGGCCGACTCTGCCTTCGCGGCTTTCGCGGCGTCCAGTTTCTCCTGCAACTCCGTCGCACCCGGGGCGCTGAAACTGCCGGTGTGTTGGAACTGATACACAAACGCCGCCAGCGCACCGCCAATGAATGGGAAGATCAGTGGAATCCAGAACCATTGAATCTTGCTGGTGTTGTTCGCGTTGAACAGGTCGGTCAGGTGCAGGCTCAATCCCACCGCCGGGTTAAACGCCGATCCGCCGGACCGTCCCGCCACGTAAGCGCCCGCCATCACGGTGAATCCGATCGCCAGGCCGTAGTAACTGTTACCTTCGGTTTTTTCGTTGGTCGCTACGTTCAGGATCACCAGCGCCAGCGCGAAGGTCAGCACGGTTTCCGCGACGATGGCGTGGAACCAGAGATCGTTCGCCGGCGGCGCGGGTGTGCCTGTGTTCCGTATCAAAAGCCAGCCGACCAATGCCCCGCACATGCCTCCGGTCAACTGGAAGATCCAGTAGGGCACAATCTCCTTTGACGGCAGTTTGCCGCGCAGGAACACCGCCAGCGTCACCGCCGGGTTGTAGTGGGCGCCGGAAATATGTCCGCCCATGTAGACCATCACCATCAGCATGCCGCCGATTGCGAGCGGATTGCCTGTGGTTTGAATGGCCAAAACCAGAAAGAACGTGCCAATCGCTTCTGTGACATATTTCTGCATGGTGGAACCTCCGACTCGTTGGTGAGTGCGCGGCATGCTAATCGATTCAGCCCGGCTTGTGAATCGCGAATGATGCGTTTTCGGTCGTCCCAACCAGACGATCGCTTCCGCCATCGTCATTTCCGCGCGGCAATTCCGCCCAAATCCATCGCCACGCTTCGCCGTTTGCCCGCTTGTCGGTAAACTGGTTGGATGGACGGCCGTCGGGCAGCAGTGAACGTCTTGATCGGCGCCGCGATTGGTGCGGTCGCGCCGATCGTGGCGGCGATCGCGCTCATGTTCGCCACCGATTATTTTCATCCCCTTGATTATTTCGGAACGCTCGCGGTTATCTGCGGCCTGTGCGCCGCCGTCGGTGTGGTGGTCAACCTGCCTTGGGATGTCGATCCGGCCTCCAAACCTTTCACGGCGTCCGGTCGTGACTATGGGTTTGCTGAGCACGCGAACCGATTCGACCCACACGCTCATGCCGAAACGGAAACCGATGAGCCGATCGACGGCGACGACGCCCAACGACGCGCCGCCGACGGTTCCGATTCCGCTTCCACTGGGCGCGGCCCGCGAGGTGGGTTCAGCATCAGTTACCGTCAAGCCTTGAACATCCTCGGCGTTGAATCCGACGCCGATCTCGACACCATTCGCGCTGCGTACCGCCAACGCGCCAAGCAAATGCACCCCGATCAATTCGCCAGCCAGGGCGATCAGGCCGTCCAACAGGCTACCGAGCAATTCCGCAACCTTCAGGAAGCCTACGCGTTGGTTCGATCAGAAGTCTGATCATCATATGCCCCTCAATTGGTATCCGAACCCCTCAATTCGATCGCAGCACAGCCCTGTTCGCTTGCGCGGTGATATCTTTCACATCACACGCCGCATCGCATTGTTCATCGCTGCATCCCGTCAGAACGCGGAAGCCTTCGATTCGTCTTCTTTCGTTGACGGCGATCGATGCCGGAAGATTTTCCCTTCCGACATATAAAGCACATCCTCGGCGATGTTCACCACGTGATCGGCCACCCGTTCCAACTGCCGTGAAATGCTCAGGAAATGAATGTATTGATCGGCCAACTGCGGCGACTCGTGAATTAGTGAATACACCTTCCCGTAAACGCCGGCGTGAATCGCATCCACATCGTCGTCGGAGCGCAGCACTTTGCTCGCCAGCGTGTTGTCCACATTGACCAGGGCTGTCAACGCATCACGCAGCATCGTCTTAACCGTCCGCGCCATCGTGCCCAGATCGAAAGGCAGATCCGGAATCCACTGTCCATCCGCAATGAAAACCGCCTGTTCGGCAATGTTCGTCGCCAGGTCCGCGATGCGCTCCAGGTCGTTGTTGATCTTCAACACCGCGACCACGTAACGCAGGTCAAACGCCACCGGCTGATGCAACGCCAGCGTGTGCAGACACTCTTCCTCCACTTCGATTTCCATGTCATCAATTGCGGTATCGTTGGCGATCACCGACCGCGCCAGTTCTGTGTCACGGTCCTGCACCGCTTGAATGGCATCGTCCACCTGATCCTGCACCAGATCGCCCAGCGACAAGATTAATCGCTTGAGCTTATCGATTTGTCGATTGAAGTGGAGGGACATTGTCGTTGTTTTTCGATCAGTTTGAGTCGATTCAGTTTACATCGCCTTACTACCACGAATCTCGGTATCGATAACCGACACCGCGAACGGTTTCAATGTCACTGCCCCGTTCACCCAACTTGCGGCGAAGCGTGACCACTTGCACATCCACGGACCGGTCCGTCACCGCCGACATCCCGCCGTGCACCGCCGTGATGATCTGCTGACGCGTGAACACTCGACCGGGCCGCTTGGCGAGCAGGTGCAACAGTTTGAACTCCGTCGCCGTCAGATCCACGCGGTTTTCACCGATTCGCACCTCGTGACGCTCTGGGATGATGATCATGTCGCCAAGATCGATCGCGTGATCATCCGAATCCGTTGAACCAACCGCCTGCTTGCGTCGCAAGACCGCCTTGACCCGCGCCAGCAAGACGCGTGGGCTGAAAGGTTTGGTGATGTAATCGTCCGCCCCGAGTTCGAGCCCCGCCACGATATCCGCCTCTTCACCCTTGGCGGTGACCATGACGATCGGAATGTCAGCGGTGTCCTTGTCCGACTTGAGCGATCGGCACACTTCCAGGCCGTCGATGCCCGGCAGCATCAGATCGAGGACGACCAGGTCCGGCCGATCCTTCGCCGCCTTGAGCAACCCCTGCTCGCCGGTTTCCACCGCCGTCGCTCGAAAGCCTTCTTTTTCCAGGTTGTATGACAACAGATCACGCAAATCCTGCTCATCCTCCACGATCAGAAGGTGGGCCCGTCCGGTCTTGATATTGTCGCGGCGTTGTGCTTTCATATTCGCTTGCAGGGCAGTTGTTGTCATGATGATCTCCTTCACGGAGGCGGTTGGCAATCCAACATCCGCCAAAGCCTAGACCGACAATGTGTGCCGATCGTTCCCCATTCGTTAGATTATCGTTAACGCTTCATGTCCACTCCTTGAGCAAAGTGTGCTCATCCGGCATCACAGTTGATCTTACTTGTGCCATGAGTCGTTCGCCTGTCAGCGGTATTAAGCTTCGTTGCGCTGGGTATGCGCGCGGTGTATTTGGGTTGATGGTTTGGATAATTTTTGGTAAACTGATGGCTCATGTCGCACCGGATGGGACATCCTCAGGTATCGCATGCGCGGCTTTCGCCGCGCGACGTGGGCAAGCACTATCGCGGAAGTTTGGTGCCAATGTCTGTGCGCGCGCGGGTGGCCGAATTATGTCCGGCGGACATTTTCGGACACGTTCCGGACATGGATGCGGACATTGAAACCGGCGTTTTCTGGCTGAAAACGGGGATCGGACGTCCGGACATTTTGACCGGACATGGGTTTAACCTTTTGTATTCAATTGACTTAAGGTCAATTCTGGGGGTCTTGGGGTACTCCCGATGTCCGGACATGCATGGTTATGCGCGCGAGATTGTTCACGTTTGTGCGCGCCGAGCGAGTTGCAACATGCCGCAGCGGGTGGTTTCAGTGTTATTGGGCGTAGCTCGCCGCGGCACGCGTCGGCTCGCGACAGGGCGTCGGTGGACGGTGGATTCGCGCTCCCCCCGAATTTGCAGTTTGGCGCTGGAAAGGTACAATTTCCCTTCCTGCTTCTGTGGTGAGCAGACCTTTTCTGTGGTGGAACGCCCAGAACCCCCGCGAAAAAACTCGACCGTTGCATGTTGGTGGTCGATATTCAACGTTTTTAACCCGAAACGCGACCGCTGGTCCTGCATACCGGGCTCGAGGGACAGCAGGGGTGTGTTCGCCCCGTCGCCCATGCGTGTGAAGCCACGATCACACGCCGAAAGGAATTGGTCCATGGCATCGCTAGTGAAAGACTTGATTGAAGCGGGCATCCACTTCGGCCATCGTGCTGCGAGTTGGAACCCGAAGATGCAGCCGTACATTTACGGCAAGAAAAACCGCATCCACATCATCGATGTGAAGCAGACGATTAAGGGTTTGTTGCTGGCTCGAAAGTTCCTGACCAAGGTGGTTGCCTCCGGCAAAGATGTGCTCTTTGTGGGCACGAAACGTCAGGCGCGCGGCATCCTTGAAAAATACTGCGGCGAAGCCGAGATGCCTTACGTCATTGAACGCTGGCTCGGTGGCACGCTGACCAACTTCCGCACCATTCGCGAACGGCTCAAGCGACTCGAAGAACTCGAGCAACTTCAGGAGTCGGGCGAGATGGAAAACTATTCAAAGAAAATGGTGTCCACGCTGACACGCGAACGCACCAAGATTCACCGCAACCTTTCAGGCATCCGGCATATGGACAAGATGCCCGGCGCTCTGGTCGTCATTGATGCCAAGCGTGAAGAAAACGCGGTGCGTGAAGCCCGCAAGCTGGGCATTCCGACTATCTGCCTGATCGACACGGATTCCGACCCCGACTTCGCAGACATTCCCATCCCCGGCAATGACGATGCGATGCGGGCGATTGAAGTGGTCGTGGCGACGCTGATGGCGGCGGTGAATGAAGGCAAGACCGGCCGACGCATTCAGGCGGAAGGTAAAGACTCGAAGGACGCGAAGCCGCAACGGCGTCGCTCGTCGCGTTCGCAGTTCCGAGCGGAAGATACGGCCGCTCCCGCGCCAGACGCGCCTGCGGCCACCACAGAGCCCCCGGCGCCCGCTCCGGCTGACACCCCCGCGCCGGCGAAGACGGACAGCGGCGAAACCGTTGCCGCGGCAAGCAGTGGGGAGACCGAGTCAGCGGGTTGAGTGAATGTGTTGTGTGGAAGCGGCGGGAGCGAGTTGCGATTCTCGAATTCGCCCGATTCACGCAAATTCACTTGGCCTGACCTGACTTTCACATTTTGCTGACCAAGGATTGACTCAACCGTCGGGCGATTCGTGTATGAAGCACATGGATTGCAATCGCCCGAATTCCAACCAGGATTTCACCCCGATCAACGGAGATACCACCATGGCCATCAGCGCCAAAGCTGTAATGGACCTGCGAAAGAAGACCGGCCTCGGCATGATGGAGTGCAAGAAGGCGCTCACCGAGACCGACGGCGATGAAGCCGCGGCGATCCAATGGCTCCAGGAAACACTGGGCGCCAAGATGGATGGCCGATCTGATCGCGAAGCCGGAGAAGGCGCGATCGCCGTCGGCAGCAACGGCAACAACATCGCGATGATTCTGCTCAAAGCGGAAACTGACTTCACCGCCAAGAACGATGCGTTCGTCGAAGGCGCCCAGAAGATCGCGGACGATGCAGTGAGCGCGGCCGAGGGCGAAATCACCGATGCCAGCGACGCCGCCAAGGAAGTGATCGAAAACCTGCGCATCACGACGAAGGAAAACATCAGTTTCGGCAAAGGGGTGAAACTCACCGGCGACAAGGTCGGCAGCTACGTGCACAGCAACCGGAAGATCGGCGTCATCGTCACCGGCGAAGGCGATCTGTCCGACGACCTGCTCAAAGGTATCTGTCAGCACCTCGTGGCGGCGGACGGGCAAGGCCAGTGGCAGGTGCCGCTGGGTATCGACCGTGACGATCTGCCGGCCGACCAGGTCGAAACGGCGAAGAACGCGGCCGTGGAAGAAGCAGCAGCTTCCGGTAAGCCGAAAGAGATCGCGGAAAAGATCGCCGACGGCAAGATGCGCAAGTGGTTCGACGATCACACGTTGATGGGCCAGGTGTACGTCCGCGAAATGGACGCGAAGAAACCGATCCGGGATTACATTCCGGATGGTGCGAAGATCACGGGGTACCAGAAGTTTGAGCTGTAGGAAGATGGTCAATGCCACAACGATGCGCAGTGAAAAGCTGCGCATCGTTGTGGATTGATTGTTTGCTGAGGCAAAACAGGCGGGGCGGGTAAACGAGATAGGGGAGGTAGAGAATGGGGGAATCATTTTTTGGTTTGCGGGTGTTGCGGGAGCAACGCGGCGAACCGACCGGGATGTTCAGGACATGCTGATTGAATGGAAAGATCGATTCGATGACGGACGCGGCGAACGTCGCGCGGATCAAACGGCGGCATTCGGTGCGGCGGTTGGAATTGGCGTGGCCGCCAGCGGGTTGAACGTCGGCAGCGTCAACTCTTCCAGTTGCTTGTCCGAGCACAGCAACTTCGCCCGGCGGTCGAGCCAGTCGGCGAGCTTGTCGCGTTGGAGTTGTTTGGCGGCGGTGGCGAGCATGGCGTGCAAAGCGCCGGACTGCGGGCCGGGCATGATCTGTGACAGGCGAATCTTTTCATTGAGGTTGCTCAATGCGTCTGCGTGATAGCCAAGTGAAACTTCGTATTGCGTCTGTAACGCAAGCAGTTGCAGCGATTCGACCAGTTGCAGTTTGCGGGCGTGAAGTTGATGCATCGCATCGTGCGCGGCTTTGGGGTTGTCACAGCGGAGTTGTGATTCCGCCAGCAGCAGCAACAAGTGCGTGCGAATGTGTTCGACCGATCGCAGGGATAAGCCGAGCATGGTCTGTGCGATCATGCCGGCCTCGAAGAAGTTGCCTTGGCGATGTCGCAGCACGGCGAGGCGATGGTAGAGCAGCAAGCGGATCGATCGGCCGATCGGTTTGCGGCGAAGCCCTTCCGCGATGTATGACTCGGCGGACACTGGATCCTGTTCCAGCATCGCGGTGGCGCGCATCAGTCGATCGGCGGCGCGACGGCTCACTGTGCCCATCCAGATCCAGGCCGCGACGACCAGAATCGTGAACGCCACGCTCACCGTCGGTGGAATCACGTTCTGCCCGGTCTGCGTGACCAGCAACGAAGGGGTCAGTAAAAGAATGACCAAACCAAAGAGGAACCAACGGGCGGCCGAGTCCCACGCCAACTGGCTTAACAGGGTGTCGGGCACGAACGGCGGACAGGCGTCGGCGTTGTCGGCAGCGACGTCGCGCGGTGCGGTATTGGGCGCATCGTATTCAGGCAGCGGTTCGTGTTGGGGTGAATGCGATGACAAAGCTCAGCCTCCGGCACTCAGTGTAGCGGCGGGTGAGGGCGGATTCGAGGCGATGGATCGAATGCGTGGTGATTGGGGATTGAACAGGCCTGTGATCGAATCGTGCAACGCATCACGTGATGATCGGCGAAGCCCCACCCGCAGGTGCAGCCGCGCCGGGTTCGGGCGTTGCGCCGTCATCGATATCGGTTTCCGCCTCGATCGCCTCGAACGCTTTACGTTTGAGGTCGAGGTAATCCATTTGTGCTTGTTGGACCTGGCCGAGGGTGAGGTTGGTCGCCATCACTTGTTGGAGTTCCTGGAGTTTGTGTTTCTCGGCGACTTCGATGGGTTGGCCGGTTGCCTGTTTCTGGGCGAGGGTCTGCATCGTTCGCTCATAATCGGTGACGGCGCGTTGGGCGTCGATGTCGTTGCTGAGCTTTTTGACGGCGTCGGAGAACTTTTTGGCCGCGTCGTGGTCGGCGAGCAGTTCGCCGAGTTTTTTCGCCGCCGTGAGAATTTCGTCAGTTGTGGCCATACCATGCCTTTCAAATTCAAGATGATTGCAAGCCTGCTAGCATACCTTTCAAGCGAGACTGCGGCGAATGACGCCGCCAACTCAAAGCATTTTCACGATTGAGTCGAATGTCAGATCAACTTTCCCGTCGTATTCTCCAGCACATTGCCGACGCCCGTTACAGGCCGATGCGTGCCAATGCCTTGGCGCGCGAGTTGGGTGTCGCCGACGATGTCTATCCGCAGTTCAAGCGCGTCGTTGACGAACTGATCGAAGATGGTCAGGTCGTCATGTCGTCCGATCAGATCAGCCTGCCGCCGATAGGTCGCGAGATGACCGGCGTTATCCGTGTGCATCCCAAGGGCTTCGCGTTCATCATTCCGGACCAGCCGACCGCGCATGGTGACCTGTTCGTACCGGAGGGGCGTACACAGGGTGCAGTTAGTGGTGATCGGGTTCGGGCGCGGGTGCAGCATGACCGCGGTCGCGCCGGCGGTGGGCGGTCACCGTATATCGGCCGCGTGATTGAGATCACCAAGCGAGTTGACAAACACTACGTCGGCACCCTCAAGAAGCGCGGCCCGCACTGGGTGGTCATTGTCGACGGCCAGTTCCTGCATGAGCCGGTTGTAATTCGCGATCCGCATGCCAAGAACGCCAAGTTGGATGACAAGGTGGTGATCGAGATCATCGAGTATCCGACGGACGATGTGCTCGGCGAAGGCGTCATCATTGAAGTGCTGGGTGAGAGCGGTGAGCCGGACGTGGAGACACAAGGGATCATCCGCGCGTTTGGCCTGCCGGGCGACTTTCCCAAAGATGTGATCGACGAAGCGCGACAGGCGAGCAAGTCGCTCGATTCGGACACCATTCCCGCGGACCGTGAAGACTTGACCGGCCGGTTCATCTGCACGATCGATCCGCCGGACGCGCGGGACTTTGACGATGCGATCAGCATTGAACGGTTGGAAAACGAGCCGGATGACGCGGCTTATGAGTTGGGGGTGCACATCGCCGACGTGGCGCACTTTGTGAAGCCGGGTAGTGCACTCGACGAAGAGGCGTACCTGCGCGGCAACAGTGTGTATTTGCCGCGGCTGGTCATTCCGATGTTGCCGGAGATTTTGAGCAACGGCGTGTGTTCCTTACAGGAAGGTGTGACACGATACACCAAGTCGGCGTTCATCCGGCTTGATGCGAATGGGCAAGTGGTCGGCCAGCGGTTTTCGCGCTCGGCGATTCGTTCAGCCAAGCGGTTGACCTACCTCGAAGCGCAGGCGTTGATCGATGACGACATCAAGGAAGCGCGTAAACAGACGCGCAGTGAGCCGAAGTATTCACGTGAGTTGATCGAGAAACTCAAACTGATGGATGAACTGGCGAAGGTTATCCGCAAACGGCGGTTCAAGGCGGGCATGATCGTGCTGGGTTTACCCGAGGTGGAGTTGATCTTCGATGACAACGGCCGCGTCATCGACGCCGAGCCGGAGGACGACGCGTTCACGCATCGCATCATTGAAATGTTCATGGTGGAGGCAAATGAAGCGGCAGCGAGGTTGTTCAATTCGCTGGACGTGCCGATGATTCGTCGGATTCACCCCGATCCGCCCGCGCATGACACGAACCAACTGCGGCAGTTCGCGCGGGTCGCCGGCTTCAACATTCCGAACAACCCGACGCGGAAGGAGTTGCAGACGCTGTTGCAATCGGTGGACGGCAAGCCGGCGCAGAAGGCGGTGCACTTCGCAGTGTTGCGCACGCTGAGCAAGGCGGAATACGCGCCGCTGACCATCGGCCACTTCGCGCTGGCGAGCGATCATTACACGCATTTCACCAGTCCCATTCGCCGGTACCCCGATCTGATCGTGCATCGTGGAATCGATGCGTACGTCGAGGCGGACAAGGGCCATCGCGAAAAACCATTGCCCGGCGGTAAGAAACGGCAGCGTATCGCCACCGATGTGAAACACGACCCGCGCGTGCCGGATGAGGATCGGCTCAACGAAATCAGTCGACAATGCTCCGCGACTGAGCGAAACGCGGAGGCAGCCGAGCGCGAACTGCGCAACTACCTGGTGTTGGAATTGCTCGCGGAACACTTAGGGGACGACTACGCCGGCACAGTGACCGGCGTTACCGGCAACGGGCTATATATTCAACTGGACAAGTTCCTGGTCGATGGTTTTGTACGCGTTGCCGACCTTTCCGGCACGGTGGGCAGCAAACAGGACCGCTGGCGGTTGAACCGCACAACGGGCACGCTGGTCGCGGAGCGAAGCGGCAAGTCGATTGGAATCGGTCACACGTTTACCGTGCGCATCGCGGCTGTCGATCTCGGCCGCCGCAAGTTGGAACTGGCAATTATCGCGGACACGCAAGAGCGGCCGAAGCGCAACCTTGCGCAACTCGGCGGGTCGTCGAACCAGGGTAGAAAATCCAAGCAATCAGGCGGCCGCAAGCAGTCCAGAGGCGCGAAGAAGGCACATCAAGCCGCGATGCGCATGAAAAAGCAGAAGAAACGTCGGCGATGATGCTGCCGCACTCAACAGTGAATCTAGAACAACGTGTAAATGAATGGCGCGACGCTTGGCGCCACAAGGAACAAAGCGCCGAACAGCAGCAACACGATGATGATCGGCAGCAACCACCATTTTTTGTTCTCGCCGAGAAACTCGATGAATTCTCGCACGAGACCAACCTGCTCTTCGTCGGCCTGGCTGGCGAAATCATTCTTCGGTGACTCGGTCGTGGCGGGTTCGGTCGAAGTGGCTTCGGGATCGGCCATGGTGGATACCGTGGGTTGGGGTCGCAACGTTGCGAGCATTGTTGGTTTGTTTAGGTTGCTCGCCTCAGGTGCGAGCATCAGTACTGTTTGAAATAACGTTGACTGTTGGTTACCGGTTCGCGTTTTTCCCAGTAGGTGGTCGCATCGGGATCGAGTTTGCGTTGCATTGGGTCACGACCGCACAGGCGCATGATCAGGCCGATCGGCGTGAGGATCAGGTAGTAGGTCACGCCGAGGATCACATGGGAGACCACCCAGCCGATCGGAAACGTCAGGTAGAGCCAGCCGACGAAGATCGGCTTTTTCAGGGGCGGGACCGCGTAGAAAACCAACCCGACACTGCCGCCGATGATGGCGAGCACAAGCGTGATGTTCCAGTTGTCGAATCGCCAGCCGATCACGGTGCCGATCAGCGCGAAGAAAAACGCGAAGATCAGTCCAAACCATTTCAGCTCACCGGCGGATGGGTTTTTGTTGATTTCAATCATGATGGAGTTCAGGCGGCATTCTAATTCGTCGAATGAGGGCGTGTCGAAGCCCTTAA
>JANQKH010000053.1 GCA_028281215.1 Phycisphaeraceae bacterium
TTTCGGCGTCAACTATGCCATCGACAATAACAACAAACCGGCACCGAAGGTGGAACGCGCGACACTGCTGCGCGTTGCCAAAGACCAGTATGAGACGGCCGTCGCCTTGAAAAAACGCGGGCGGGACATCCCCGCGTACCGGCTGTTCCGCAAACTGATGACCAATTCGCCGGACCGGACGATTGCCCTGCACGCCAGTCGCTGGGCCAAGAGCCTGGAGTCGGACTTCGCCTTCATGGCACGGTACCGCAAGGATGAAGCGGCGCGGCAGCGCAACCGCGTGCAGGAAAAGGACGACTCGCCATGGGTGCTCGGCCAAGCGTTCATGCAGATCGATCCGCACAACTTTGTCATGCTCAAAATGGAGGTGACCAAGGAGAACTTTGAGTCGATCAAGCCGATCTTCGAGAGCATCGTGCGCAGCATGCGCGTCGATAACCCCCAGGAGATCGACAAACACCGCAAGGAACTGATCAAAGCCGGCGACGCCGTCAAGGGTCTGATCACATTCGCTCGGCTCAAGGAAGTCATCCGTATGTGGGACAGCCGCGGCGGCAAAGTGGACGATCCCCACGCCGAACTGTGGCAACGCATTGTGAACGAAGGTGAGGACGTCGGCTGGATGCGACTGGTGTTCACCGTGCGCAAGGACCGCATCCTCAAACGTGAAGTGATGCGCGATCCGAAAACCAAGGCGCTGATCCGTGATGACAAGGGTCAGGTCGTCTATCGCGTATTCAAAACCGAAGACGGCGTGACCGGCATCGGCGTGGATGTGCAGGCCCGCATTCTCATGGGGCCGCGAGCCGTCGACACTGAAACACGCATGTTCCTCTCCAACGATCAATCGTTTGAATCGTGGGGCACACGTACGACCGTCCGTGACCGCAAAGTGGTGCAAGGCAGCGGACAACCGCAGAACCCCAACATTATTCGCGGCGGTCAACCACCGGCGCCGAAAGTGAAAACCCAGGAAACAACCTGGCTGGAAAGCGGCATGCGCAACCATGATCAGATCACGATCATCCGCGAAGGCCCGACCGCCGGCAACGTCAAACGATTCCTCTACGTGAAGCCGAAGGACGGCTATCTTTCCCAGCCGGCGCTGTTTCTGATCAGCCCCCTGCTGCCGCGCACCGGCGACAACGAATACGCCTTCTATTCCTACTACCCGAACACCGGCACGATCTCATTCCGCACCGTCCGCTGCGTGGGCAAAGGCGACGGCGCGTTCACGATATATTCGCGACCTGCGCCGGACCAAGCGGAACAGATTTCCGATTACAACCAAGCCGGCATGTTGATCAAGCGTTCACTAAGCGAAGGCCGCGACATCATCCCGACCACGCGCGCGGAACTGGCGCGCATCTGGAAAGTCGAACTGCCCAAGGACACGCCCAACGTACAGTCGGTCCAACCCGGCAACCTCCCCGGCAACCGCGTGCCGCGCTGACCCGTCATTTGGAATAGCAAACAATCTTACCCGCCTTGGTCGCCAGGTAGAGTCGGCCGTTCGCGGTGACCATGCCGTCCCAGACGGGGATCGCGTCGAGTTTGAACTGGGCGAGTTTGGCGCCATCTGCGGCGTTGACCGCCCACATCAAGGCGCCCTGTTTGCCTTGAAGCGCTTCGTCCTGTTTTTGCAACACGTCGAGAACCGACTCATCCCGCCGGGTGAGTTTGGCGAATGTTTCCTCTTCATTGACCATGTCCTCGGCGCCGGCGATGAACAGCGTGGAGCCGGTCTTAACCATCGCTTGCACGAAGATTGGTACGTCGCTGGTCCAGTCGTGTTTGACGACCGTGCCGCCGGAGCGGCCGCCGCGCGTTCGAGCGGAGAATTCGAGCGCGTTGCCGAGTTTGCCTTTCGCCAGTTTAGCGCCGGCGATCTCACCGTGATTGCGCTTGGCGGACACGTCGCGCGCGTTGCCCTTTTCAAACGATGTGGCGAGTACGAGGGAGGGGCGTTCGTCCACGTCCGGTTGCTTGGCGGCCGCGTGCTTGGCGATCGTTTTCGCATCCAGCGCTTCGTGGTAAACGCGCACTTCATCGATCAGGCCGGTCAGGCCCAGTGGGCTTTTGTACGTACCCACCGCACTGCCGTCATCTGCGCCGATTTCCAGCGATTGGAGCGGTTCGGCCGCGATCAGCCCCGTTGCCTTACCTGACGCAGCGAGTTTGCCGTTGACGTAAAGTTCCATCGTCTTGTCCGCCTTCAACACGCCGACGAGATGCGTCCACTTCCCGACGATCCGTTCCTTGCCGCCGACAGTGGACAATTCGTCCTTTGATCGCACGGCAAACCGTGCTTTGCCGGCACGCACCAACAAGGCGTAACCATTCGCCGGTCCGCCATGCGCGAGCACCACCCCGTCCGATCGCTTGCTGTTGACCCACGCTTCGACTGTCAACGGTTTGCCGGTCGGGTCGATACTGGCGTTTTTCTTGACGCGCACCATCGACGCCCCGCCGCCGCGACGACCACCGGCAGGCACGTCCACCTTCGGCGCTTCCTTGTCAGCGGAGAACAGTTGATGTTCGAGCACGGTGGTCCAACGGTAATACTGCGGCTTGCGTCCGTAACCGTACGCTTTCTTGTCATCAAACACCATCATGCGCCCGGCGGGGGCGAACTTGCCGGCCTGATAGTAGCCCGCGTGTCCGCCGGCGAAACTTCGACCATACACCCAGTACGCGCGATGGAACCATGAATCGTCCAGGAACCCCGTCGGCGAAAACAGGTGCGCCGTCTCACCGCGCTGCACACTGCCCTGACCGGCGAAGTCGCCGCTGTGCGGGCCGAGATCCTGTCGCTTGCCTTCAAAGTCAAACACCTGCGACCGCATATACACGTACTTGCCATCACTGGACAACACATCCGGGAGACCAACCGGCATCTGAAGGATCGCGATGCGATCCTGGAGGTTTTTGCCGCTGGTGGGGTCTTTGTCGTCGAGAACGTGTTCCCCGAGTTTTTTGCCGGTGAGTGGATCCAGTTTGATGAACCGCAAACCGCCGTCAAGGAACATTGAACGCCCGGCGATGCAGTACGCAACACCTTCATGCACGAGGATGCTGCCGCTGACCGGCCACACGGACTCCAATTGTTCAAACGACATGAGCCGTCGGTCCAACGGCGCGGCGCGGAAGCGCCACGCCAATTCGCCATCGCTGGCGCGGAGGCAATATACCCAGCCGTCCGCGCTGCCAAACAGCAATGCACCGTTGTGATAGGTCGGCGGTGAATCAACACGTCCGCCGGCGGTGTATTGCCACAGCCGATTGCCGTCAGCCGAATTGATCGCATACACAGTGGCCGTCTGTTTGTCGGCGACGAACAGTTTGCCCTCGGCGACGGTTACGGCGGTCAGGTCACCACCGATGTCCGCCGACCACTTGACCGAAAGGTCGGTCGGCAGCGTGTCGGAGGTAAAGCCGCTTCGCG
>JANQKH010000082.1 GCA_028281215.1 Phycisphaeraceae bacterium
ATCCAGTTGGGCCGCCAATTCATGCAGCGTCGCCCGCTCGGTAAGCGGCATGGTGATCAACACACGATCCACCGCGCGGTCGGCGACCGTCTCCGCCAAGCCTTCAAAGTGCCCGGTCGGCTGGACGACCCGCGCCACACGGGCCGCCGACTCTTGCGAGGTCGACCGGGGAATCAGGCAGCCGACGACTCTCACATCGACATCGCCTTGACGAAGCCAGCGAAACAACTGCACCGCCGCGCCTGCGGTCCCAACGATCAACACTCGGCAGTTCTCCCCCCTGTAACTCCCCCCGCTGGTCGACGGCGATGTCATGCTTAAACTCCCAATAATTTCGCGGCTGACACACCAGCCAACCCCTATTTCTTCGGCCATTTTGCCGCCCTCCCATCGGAAAAACCGGCCTGTTCCACCCCGCCGCCATCGCCCACTCAACCCGCAAAATCGGAACGCCGATGAATCCCATATCGCCTCACCATTCAGGGAGAAGCCATGCTCAACCAATCCGAAGCCCGTCGCCGACCACGCATCAAAGTTCCGCCGATGTACACCCTCGTCCGCGTTCGCCCCGAAGGGCAGACCGAATACTGCTGGACCGGCTACATCTACGACATCTCCGATACCGGCATGCGTTTCGAGCTCGACGCCCCGGTCGACCCCGGCACCCGCTTGGAAGTCCGAGCCATGCTCCCCGGCACCGTGCACACCAGCTTCGACGCCGCCGGCGCCGTCGTCCGTATCCACGACGACGAAGATGACCTGAACGGCCCCGTCCGCATGGGCATGTACTTCGACCGTTTCGCGACCAACACCGACGAACGCAAACTGAAGCGTTACCTCTCCAACGCCCGCCAAGCCGCGTAAGGGACGAACACGGCGCACGAAGCAGCCTTAGCACATGGGAATAACCTCGTGCCACTGACAACTCGTCTGCCAGTGCTGTCATCCAAACTTTGGTCAGCGAGCACATCCTTGTATGTCCGGACACTGGGGATCCCCTCTTTGCCCCCCTGAAATGACACCTAAAACCTTGTCACTTCTTTCTTTGCATCAATTCTAACCCTTGCCTCGCAATATCCGCAGGACGTTAAGCCCTCGATTCCGAAACTTCCCTTCTCGCCACATCTTGACCTGCAATTAAAATGCACGGCTCGACACAACCGTCTCTTGAATCTGACACAAACAAATTGGAATTGACCATGCCACATCGAGTGATTTTCAGCCTTTGCCTGATGGCCGTTTTGATCGGCTCGCCCACTTTGATCGCAGACGAGAAGAAACATGTGGATCACCCGATCGCCAAGTCACCAGTGGTGCCCGGTGAGTCGCGCGTCAAGGCAGGCTCGGTCGAGCACGGCGAACTATTGCTTGGTGCGTTGAACTGCGTTGGTTGCCACAAGGCGTCGGACGACGTGCTGGCTCGCGTGCCGGCGAAGCAGCCGCCGATTCTGGGTGACGTGGGTTCGCGCCTGACACCGAAGTACCTGCGAGCGTATCTGACCGATCCACAAAGCGTGAAACCGGGCACGACGATGCCGAATGTGTTCCATGCGTCGGCTGAACAATCGAAAACCGGCGCCGTCGATTACCTGTTGCACTTTCTGGTCGCGCAGGGCGGACCAATCAAGCCGTCAAAAATTGCCGCCGACACCGGCCTGATCAACCGCGGTAAAGAGTTGTACCACACGGCCGGTTGTGTGGCGTGTCACTCACCACAGGCAGCGTCTTCAGAGTTCAACAAGGAGTCGGGCGAAGATGACTACGGCGACGACGGCCCAACCGGCAAAGCCGCAGCGTTGAAACACCCTTCCGTTCCATTCGGTAAAGACCTCGGCAAGAAGACGACGGTCGAACAGTTGGCGGCGTTTCTGCTTGACCCGTTGAAGATTCGCCCCTCCGGCCGCATGCCCAATGTGGGTTTGACGAAGGATGAAGCAACGGCCATTGCGGCGTACCTGTTGCGCGAGCAGGCGTTCGACGACTCGGTCAAGGAAGCGCGCGTGGCCGGTCTGCTTTACGAATACTACGAGTTCGGCACCAGCGGCGACGAACCGAAATGGGAAACTCTCACGCCCAAGAAGAAAGGCAAGATCGACACCTTCAGCATCGCTCCGCGTGATCGCGGTGAAAGCTTCGCGTTCCGTTTTCGCGGTTCGATCGAGATCACCAAGCCCGGCAAATACACGTTTTACCTTGCGTCGGACGACGGCTCATGGCTGTACATCAACGGCAAAAAACTAATCGACAACGGCGGTGTGCATCCAACCACGACCAAGCAAGGATCGATCGAACTGACCGCCGGCCACCATTCAATCATGGTCGGCTTCACCGAAGTCGGCGGGCAGGAACAGTTGAACGTCAAATGGCAAGGCCCGGGCATTCAGAGCCAGCCGATACCCAAAGAGGTGCTCTCGTACTCGGGCAAGTCGATGCAGCCGCTGGGCGCCGAGGCGTTCGAAGTAGACGGACAGAAGGCGCAGTTCGGCGGGCGCATGTTCACCATGCTCAAGTGCGCATCATGCCATCAACTGGAAAAGGGCAAGGACATTCCGCCCTTCCGGCCGATGACACCGCTGGCGCAAGTGAACGTGAACAACGATGCAGGTTGCCTTGGCACAAACATCAAACGCGCGTTGCCGAACTACGACCTGAGCGACGTGCAGGTCAAAGCGCTCAAAGCCGCCATCACAGCGTTGACCGGCGGCGTCAAACCGTTGGATGACAAGGCCAAGGCGCACCGCACAATGGTGGCGCTGAACTGCTACGCCTGCCATGAACGCGGCGGGATCGGCGGACCGGAAGCCGGTCGAGTCGGCTACTTCCGCATCAACGGGCAGGCGGAACTCGGCGATGAAGGTCGCCTGCCGCCGACGTTGTCCGGCATTGGCGCGAAGTTGCGGCCCGAAGCACTGGATGGCGTGATCAACACCGCAGGCTGGCGCGTGCGTCCTTACATGGCGACGCGCATGCCGCAG
Organism: Phycisphaeraceae bacterium; assembly: GCA_028281215.1. Lineage (GTDB taxonomy): Bacteria > Planctomycetota > Phycisphaerae > Phycisphaerales > Phycisphaeraceae > JANQKH01. The sequence continues at coordinate 2,976 of JANQKH010000082.1, forward strand.
TTCGGCAAGGACAACACGGGGCATCTGCCGGCGATCTTCACCGCGTCGGATTACAAAGCCGGTAAACAGCCGCCGAAGTTTGAACTCGATCCCAAACAGCTCAAGGTCGGTCGGCAACTGGTGGGCACGTCAACGTTGACCAAGGGTTTCGGATGCATCAACTGTCACAATGTCGCCGGCACGCAATCGCTCGGCGTTCCTGCGGTCGACATGGCGACGATGTTCACTCGCTTGCGCCCGGAGTGGTTCCACCTTTTCCTGCGCGAGCCGTTGACGTGGAACAAGAACACGCGCATGCCGAACTTCTTCCCCGAAGGCAAAAGCCCGTTCCCGGATGTGCTCGACGGTGACATGAACAAGCAGATCGATGCGATGTGGCATTACCTGTCGATGGGCAAATCGATGCCGCTGCCGCCGGGGATGGGGCAGATGGTCAAAGGCACGGAGTTGGTGCCGACGGACGCACCAATCATCTTCCGCACATTTATGACCGATGCGAGCCCGCGCGCGATTGCGGTGGGTAACCCGGAGAACCTACACTTCGCGTTCGACGGCAACGTGGTGCGGCTGGCCAAGGCTTGGCGAGGTAAGTTCTTCGATGCCGGCGGCACATGGAACGGTCGTGCCGGGCAGTTCAAAGGTCCACTCGGCGCGAGTGTGATTGATCTGCCGGCGGGGCCGGCGTTCGCCGTGATCACTGACCCGGCGCAAGCGTGGCCGACGACAAACAAACAGTCGCGCGACACGGGCGGGCAATTCAAAGGCTACCGCTTGGACAAGCAGTTGCGGCCAATTTTCCGGTATGAATTGCAGGGCGTCACGATTGATGAACAACCGATGCCGAAGTTCCGCCCGGGTGGCGCAATTCTGTCACGACAGTTCACACTCTCGGCACAAGGAGCTACAGCGCCGATGATGTTCCGCGCCGCGGTCGGGCAAACCATTGAGAAACAGGCGAATGGCACGTGGCTGATCGATGGCAAAGTGAAATTGCGCATTGTTTCCCAAGCAGGGAACAACGCCAAACTTCGCAAGCAGGCGGGGCAATCGGAATTGCTGCTGCCGATCAACTTTAAGAATGGTAAGGCGTCGTTCGAGGTGGAAATGGATTGGTAGCGGCGATCGGCATGCGAGCGACGAACATACCTCAATCATCACGATGGTTTGAAAATGGGTCGTATTCCAAGGCAATCTTCGGCGCGGCGTTCAGATCGACCGGCATGTCCTGCCCGCGCGGCATGGCGGGGTCGAACCGCTCAGCCGGCAGCGCGAGGATCGGATCGACCATGCGTTTGAGTTCCGCACGAATCCAATCGACGTCAATGCCCATGTATACACCAGCGAGGCCTTCGAACTTCGTCAGACAGGTTTTGTAGACCGCGCGTACGCCGCGCGGGTTGCCGCGACGGATGTGCTCAATCGTCACGGCAAACTGGATCAGGCCTTGATAAAACAACTTCTTCTGTCCGTTTGCATCGTGCCAGATATCTTCCCACACTTCGTGCGCCTCGAACCATTCGCCGTCATTGAACTGACGGATGCCTTCATGGAAGATCGCCGCTTCATCGTTATCGGTATGTGATGCAGACATGACGCGATTGTAGGCGTTGGAATCGAACCGTTCAGGCGAGACCGGGTTTCCAACATCGCATGAATCGTCGATAATGAGTCAACATGCCCAAGTTCGTGCAGAACATCATCAAGCGGATCCGCCGGCTGATCACCAGTCCGGTCGGTGAGTTAACCCGCGCCCAGCGCACGGGGCGATTCGCCTTGGAGTTAGGCATGCACTGCGCCAGGGCGCTGCGTCACGACCGCGCCAGCGAGATGGCCGCTGCGCTGACCTATCGCACGATATTCAGCCTGATTCCGATGTTCGTCATGGTGCTGCTGGTATTCCGTGGCTTTGGGGGGTTCGACAATGTGCGCACCGATCTCGAACACCGCATTTACGATTATTTCGGTCTGACCAACATCGCCCAGACAGCCTCAGTGGAAACGCCGGATAATGACATCGATCCTGAAAAGTCGTCCAAAGACAATGAAAAGCAAGGCACCAAAAGTAATGGCGACGACCAGAAATATGGTAAGGACGAAGGGAAACAGAACACCAAAGGCTCCGATCCATCCGGCAAACAAGCGTCTCCCGATTCGAAAAAAGGTGAATCCCAAGGACCAGCAACACCCGGCGCTACGAAGGCGAATCCCGGCAAGGGAACCAGCACTAAAGACGCCCAACCGAATGCGCCGCCGATCGCTTCAGCCAACCCCGACAACAACGCCAAGACCGAAACTGATTTGGACGCATCAACCGCCAAGCGTCAACGCGCGGAAGGGCTAATCTCCTTCATGAAGGATATCTCGGAGAAGGCGGCGAACATTGACGCCAAGTCGATCGGCGCGTTCGGGTTGATTCTGTTTATCTGGGCGGCGCTGGCGCTGGCGGTGGAGTTGGAGCGCAGTTTCAACCGGGTGTTCAACTGTCACGTCGGCCGCGCGTGGCATCATCGCATTCCAATTTACTGGGCGGTGATGACACTCGGCCCAGTCCTGATTTGGATGAGCCTATCGGTGGCGGGCAAATTGATGTCCAGCATCGAAGGGATTACGTTTCTCAGTTGGATCGCCCGTTTCGGCAGCAGCATGGCGGCGCTGGGTGCAAGTTGGCTGTTGCTGTTCCTGTTGTTCAAGCTGATGCCCAATACGAGTGTCAAGGTGCGGCCGGCGCTGATCGGTTCGCTCGTCGCGGCGGTGCTTTGGGAAGGCGCTAAACAGGGATTCGGGCTTTATGTGTCCCGCGCGGTTTCGTATTCGGCAATCTATGGCACACTTGGTCTGTTTCCATTGTTCCTGCTGTGGCTTTACTTGTCATGGTTGATCGTGCTGTTTGGTCTGGAGATCACGTACACGCTCCAGGCGATGAAAGGCCGCAAGTTCAAATACACGACCTCAACGCAACAGAACCCGATGATTGATCCGCAATGGGTGTTGCCGATCAGCGCGCAAATCGCTCGGTCGTTTGAGCAGGGGCAATCCCTGAACAGTCGGGGCATCGCCGAGCAGTTAAACCTTCCGATCAAAGCCGTATCGCATCTGGTCGCTGAACTGGAAAAGGCGGGTTACGTGAATCGGTTGAGTCATGATGGCGAGGGCGAGGCGCCGGTGTCTCTGAGCCGACCGCCGGGCGGAATCACAATTGAATCGTTGCTTGAGTTGAGTTCCTCACTTCGGGTGAACACGGATCGGCACCGCCGACGCCCCGAATGGCAGTTGCTGCGCGAGTTGTCAGACGCGGAACTGGAATCGGTCAAGGGGCAAACGATGGCCGATCTTCTCAGTCGCACACCGGCCGAGGAAGTCGAGGACAACGAAAGCGATGAAGATCCGGAAGAAACCCAGGCGGAGGCGATGATCCAACACCCATGAAAAAACCCGCATAAGGCGGGTTGGGATCGATCAAGGCGTGGAGTAGAACTCAATCTTCGACCTGCAATTCCTTCCCGCGATGCTGCAACTGCGCTTTGAGTCGGGCAAGGATGGACGAATGCATCTGGCTCACGCGTGACTCGGAAAGGTCCAGCGTGACGCCAATCTCTTTCATGGTCATCTGCTCGTAGTAGTAAAGGACGACAATAAGACGTTCGGCGCGGCTCAAGCCTTTGGTGATCAGGTCTTTGAGATCCTGCTTCTGCGCGGCGTTGAACGGATTGACCTGACGGTCGTCCTTGAGCACGTCAATCTCTCGGACGTCTTTGTTTGAATCGGTCTCGAACCACTTGCGGCTGAGTGACACCACGCCGACGGCGCTGGAGTCCTTCTTGATCTTGGAGAACTCTTCCTTGTTGACATCAAGTTTCTTGGCGATTTCGTCTTCGGTGGGTTTCCGGCCGTTGGCCATTTCAAGCGCCTTGCGGGCCTGGTCGACCTGACTTGAACGGGCACGGACAAGTCGCGGCACCCAGTCCATGGATCGCAGCTCGTCGAGAATGGCGCCACGAATGCGCGGGGCACAATAGGTTTCGAATTTGACGCCGCGTTCGAGGTCGAATGCGTCGATGGCGTCCATGAGTCCGAAGATGCCGGCACTCATGAGGTCCTCGACATCAACTTCATCCGGCAGTTTCTGATGAATGCGTTCGGCGTTGTATTTGACCAACGGGAGATAATGCTCCATCAGCCGGTTTCGCACAAATTCCGTTGCGGCGGTCTTGTATTCAACCCAAACTTCTTTGATCGGTCGGCCGTCTAGCTCGGCCAGCGCCGAATTTTTGCCTCGCGCCATGGTCTACTCCTTTTGGGACCGGCTCGAATGTCTTTGCCCTGTTCGTTGGCCTTCCATGGCCGAAGTCAGGCATTCAAATACGGATCCGCTATTCAAGCCGCGGATCTTGACGTGTTTACTCGTTGATCTTCCTGTGCAATTCGTCCCGCGGTTGAATCTGATTCATGATGCTCACTGCTTTCGCCCTCGTCTATGTCGCTCTCGATGGGATGACTTTGCTGATACGCCTCGACACTTTGCTGCACGGCTCGTTGTCCGAGATGCGCGACGATACTTCCCACGATGTAGCAGACAATCATTCCAACCATGGATCGATACATGATCGTTGTGGTCGGGTTCCCCGCTGCCACTCCAACGATTAACGATGAAGCGAAGCCCATCAAGGCGAAGCAGGTTGCGATCACTTTGGATGAAATGGCTGAGTACTCCTTTACTCTGAACTCATGCCGGTACGTCCTGATCCGAGAATGCTACTCAAACATGTTTACGTAATGCAACCCCCTTGAACCAATTTCTCCTGAGAAAATGATAGAAAATACCATTGCATACCAGAGTTCAATCGAGTTATCGGGCGAACCACTTGAACATTCTTCGCAGCAAACCGCCGCGCGACTTGGCGGGTAGGTTGCGCGTGATGCGCTTCGCAAGATGTTGCATGTCAAACGACGCTTCGCAGTAAGGCGTTGCAAGCAGAAATGGTTTGCGACGGCGCACCGCCTTGGAAACGTTCACGTCGTTTAACACGTGGCCCGCATACCAAAGGTCAAGCGAAAGAAATTCGCTGCACACCTGTTTGATGCGCTGAAAGACGGCAACGCCTTCGCGCTCACAGGAAACCATGTTGACCAATAGCCGCACATCCGTCGCGCTTTTCTGCAACGCCATCGCCTTGATGATGGCATATGCATCGGTGATAGCGGTTGGCTCAGGCGTGGTCACCACGAGCTGTTGATCGGAGCCCGCAAGGAAGCCCATCACATTCGGGCCGACGCCGGCGCCGGTGTCGACGATCATGACATCCAATGCTTCTTCCAGCCGGCGCATCTGATTGACAAGCCGCTGCCGCTCGACGTCGCCCATCGCGGCAATGTTGGTCAACCCGGATGCACCGGGAATGATCTGAAAGCCGCCAACAGCTTCAACAATGGTGTCCTCGAGTTCACATTTGCCGGCCACCACATGCGACAAGTTGGCCGGCGGCGACTTGAGGTTGCACAGAACATCGGCATTGGCGGTGCCGAGATCACCGTCGATCAACAGCACGCGCTTGCCCAAGCGGGACAAAGCAATCGCAAGGTTGACCGACACATTGGTTTTACCGACGCCACCTTTGCCGCTGGTAACAGCGAGGACGCGCGCTCAGCTACGGGTCGGTGCCAGGTCGAGCTCGTCGAATTCAATAGCATGCGACAACAGTCGAATGTCTTCGTGGACAGTCGATTCCGGACGCACAGACGGTTCGATGGTATGCCCAGCTTCGACAGCCGCCACGAGTTCGCGCAGCGCTTCCGCTTGATCGTATACCGCGGTCATACCGCACCTCCCAAAACCAACTCAGCCACGCGATCCGCACGACCCGGTTCGATTTCGTGCGGCACTTCCTGGCCGGTGGTGAAGTAACTCAATTGCTTGTTCACTTTCCGAATCACGTTGAGAATGACGCCGAACGTGACCGCCTCATCCAGTTTGGTGAAGATGATCTGATCGAGGCGAATCTGCGAGAAACGGTCGACCACATCAAACAACGCCGTCTGCGTGCACGTGGACGAAAGCACGAGGTGCACTTCGTGCGGGTTGGCCGCGTCGACGAATTCTCGCATCTGCTCGAGTTTGGGATCGTCACGCTGGCTTCGACCAGCGGTATCAATCAAAACAACGTCGCAGTTGGCACACGCGGTATTCGCCTGCACCATTTCCGCGGGACTGGAGATGACATGCAGCGGCACACCAATGATGTTCGCGTAAGTTCGCAACTGGTCGACAGCCGCGATGCGGTAGGTATCGATGGTAATTAACCCGACTTTCTTCTTTTCGCGCAATTTGAAGTTGGCGGCGAGTTTGGCGATGGTTGTCGTTTTGCCGACGCCGGTTGGGCCGATTAGCGCCACAGTTCGAGGCCGACCATCCTGCACGTGCGGCGTCGCCTGCTTACCGGCACTCGAAGGCAGCAGGTGAACGATGGATTGCAACACGGCCTGCTTGACTGCAGACTCGTCAGTCAATTCCTCATGCGAAAGATTGGCGCGCACTTCCTGCACGATTTCTTCCGCGAGGTCTTCGGTCACTTCCTGTTGCAACAGGCCGAGGTATTGGTCGAACAGCGTGTCCGGTAGATCGGTCTGTCCCTGCTTGTTCCGTTGGCGCGGCTGGGTGGCGCCCTGTCGTTGCTGGCGGACCATCTTCGCAAGCATGCGCTTCATCGTCTGCAATTCGTCGGTCAACGCTTCATTGAGCACGGCCTGTTCGTTGGCGCTGCTGGCGGCGGTCGACGGCAGCGGCGGCGACACGGCGCGACCGTCCACGATGCCGGCGCTGATCAGTGCCGGCGAGCTGACTTCTGCAACGTCGCTGGCGTTTCCACCGGGCTGCACCATTTCCGCCTGCGCGGCAAGGTAAGTCTTGCGAATCAAGTCGCGCGTGGCGTCCGCGTTGGGCTCATTCTGCGCCGGCTTGGCCTGCTGCGTCAATTGCTGCGCCCGCTGCACGAGGGACTGAGCCTTGGTGCGCTGGCGCTGCCGACTGCGGCCGCTTGCTTCGCCTTCGGCCGCGGTGATTTCCACGATCGTGCGCGCACCAAATCCAAGGATGCCGCCCTGCTTGTAGGATCGCGTGTGCAGAATGACGGCATTCGGCCCGAACGTGTGTTTCACTTTCGCCAGCGCGGCGGGCATGGATTCAGCCGTAAATGTTTTCAGATTCAACGCATACCTCCGATCTTCATGTCAGTGCCCCTTCGAGATTGGCGGTG
>JANQKH010000093.1 GCA_028281215.1 Phycisphaeraceae bacterium
CCTGGCCGCGATCGGTCTGGGCGATATCTTCAAACGACACCACGCGATCCCACTGCAACGCTTCGATTGGCGGCGCGGCCGGCGTGTAGTACAACTGCCGCTGACGGGCGGGTATTCGCTCGCACGCAGCACACTCGACGCCGCGCTGATCGAACACGCCGTGAGCGTCGGTGCTGAATTCCGCGATCAAACCTCGGCGATCCACACCACAATCATACGCGACACACGATCCGTCCTGCTTCGACAAGACGGATACGAATCAAACGTCGTCGCCGGGTGCGTGATCGACGCCTCGGGTCTCGGTAGCGCGCTGGCCGGCTTGGAGCCTTCGATTCAAACCACGATCGAGCCGCAATCGCACATGGGCCTGTCCGCCGTCGTACCGGCATGCCCGAAAGCGATCGAACCGGGTGTAATTTACATGGCGGATGGGCCCCACGGCTACGTCGGCGTGGTGCGGTTGGAATCGAATCGCATGGACATCGCCGCCGCGGTGTCGCCGACGTTTCTACGCTCACAACCCAACGTCGCCGCCGCGATCGAAACGATGTTCTCACAAGCCGACTTTGAGGGCATTGCAGACTTAGATCAATTAACCTGGCAAGGCACGCCCCTGATGACGCGGCGTCGTTCACCGCCCGCGGCTGAACGGTTGCTGCTGGTCGGTGACGCGGCGGGTTACGTCGAACCGTTCACCGGCGAAGGCATCGCGTGGGCTGTGGCGACAGGTGTGGCCGTCGCGCCGCATGCGCGCGCGATGATGCAGGGCGACGTTACACGCGCAGCGCAAGCGTGGCAGGCGGACTATCGCCGCCTGTTGCACGCGAGGCAAAAACGTTGCCGACAACTGACGCACATGCTTCGCGGCCGCTTTGCACCCGCCGGCGTGATGCAACTGCTGCGCCTGTTCCCGTCACTGGCGTCACCGGTCGTGCGATCGATGAGCCGATCGTTCACCCTGCCGAAAACCACTTTGTCGCCGACGAATCCGCCTGTCCACCCACAGGCCACCCCGGAAGGAGAACGACCATGAGCGCCGCCCGCATCGGCATCATCGGCATCGGCACTGCCGTCCCGCCGGTCAAACTCTCGCAAGCGGAAGCCGTGGAATTGACCGCAACGTTCGGACAGGTTGAGGCGAATCGATTCGACAAAATCGAACGCATCTACCGCGGCAGCCGCATCCAGAACCGGCACATGGCCGTGCTCTCCGACTTGCAGAAAAGCAATGGAAACGGTGACGGAAACGGCAACGGCCACACACGCGAACCGATTCAAACCGGCGATGACTGGAACATCCCGTTTTACCACCGCCCCACCGACCGGGATGATCGCGGCCCGCTGACCGGCGATCGCATTGAACAATACGAAACCTACGCAGCCGACCTCGCCAAAATTGCCGCGCAACAGGCGCTCAATCACGGCGGCGTCGATGCGAAACAGATCGACCATCTGGTCACCGTATCGTGCACCGGATTCGCCGCGCCGGGTGTCGATGTCAGTTTGTTTGAGCGCCTTGGTTTGCGGCCGAACGTGCGCCGCACCCATGTTGGCTTCATGGGTTGCCACGGTTTGTTCAATGGCCTGCGCGTCGCCGACGCGATGGTCCATCGTTACGGCGGCAAGGCACTGGTCTGTGCGGTCGAATTGTGCAGTGTCCACTTCGCCTACGGCAACAGCTTGGACAAACTCATCGCCAACAGCCTATTCGCCGACGGCGCGGGCGCGGTCGTGCTGGCAAACGATCCGCCCACCAACCCAATCTGGCAATTGCAAACCAACGCTTCACGGGTCTTGCCCCACACCACCGACCTGATGACCTGGCGCATCGGCGACCATGGTTTCGAGATGACCTTGTCGCCACGCCTGCCGGATGTGATTCAAAGTCACCTGCACGAGCATGTGGCATCGTGGCTGTCGGAACATGACTTGTCGATTAAAGATGTGAACGCGTGGGCGATCCATCCCGGCGGGCCTCGCATCTTGCAGGCAGCGCAGGAATCGCTGGGACTGGACGAAAACGATGTGCAAGCGTCGTACACCGTGCTCGAACGCTTCGGCAACATGTCCTCGCCGACGGTGTTGTTTATTCTGGAACAGTTGAGGCGCACGGATGCACGCGGGCCTTGCGTGGCGCTGGGGTTCGGACCGGGGCTGACGGTTGAGGGGATGTTGCTGGCTTAGTTCGATTTGAGAAAGGATGGATCGCGGTATGGCTGATAACCGTAGTATTTCGGCCGCGAATCCAGTCGCACATGCAACCAAGGCACACCCATGCCCGCAGTGCTGAGCCAGACCGGCTGATCACCGATCGATTGAAGCATCGCATTGCCGACCACGCTCCACAACGCGTCACATTGATCAGCCGGCGCTGAACGTGTGAACGCGGCGAGATGGCCGAAGCGTTCGTTTCCTTCACGCGCGCAGGGCACCACCAACGACGCATCACCGCGCAGGTTGGAAAACGCAACCACCCACTCAGCTTCGCGAATGTGTTCAGCAAACGCGGCGGGATCGGCTTGACGTTCGAGTGACGGACTGTTCAGCAACACAAACTGAAAAGGCTTTTCCATCAACGCCGTTGTCACCGCGGGCGTTTCCCATCGAAACGCGGAAAAAGGCGCATCCGCAAGAAGATGATTGAAGAACAGGCGAAATGCGGCATCATTGATCCACCGGGTCAACACGTCGCGCACTGAGAGATTTGCGCCGTCTTCATGAAGCGAATAGCGAATCCGCTGATCGACGGCGGTTTGCTTCGCTTCGTACATCCGGCTCCCTCACTTCACCTGCCCCAGCCACGCCGCCATCAGGTCGCGGCAGGCGTGCAGATCGTCGAGGTGGATCATTTCCGTCACCGTGTGAATGTAACGTGTCGGACAACTGAAGGTCAGCGTGCGCGTGCCGGCAGCGGCGCGCTGAATAGCACCGGAGTCCGTGCCGCCGCGCGCCAGGATGCTGCGCTGGTACTTGATCCGCTTTTTCTTGGCGACGGCTTCGAACTCCTCGATCAAGTCATAGTCGTTGATCACCGACGAGTCCATGCACGTCAGACCGGCGCCGTCGCCCTGCTTGGTCGTGCGCAGGTCGTCGGGCACGCCGGGTGTATCGACACAGAGGGTGGTATCGATGCCGATGCCGATGTCCGGTTGCACGGCAAACGCACTGGTCAGCGCCCCGCGCAGCCCCACTTCTTCCTGCACGGTGAACACACAGGCGATCTCACACGCGTGTCCCGTCTTCGCCTTTGCCAGTTTTTCAATCGCGCGGATCGCAATCCAACAGGCGATGCGGTTGTCGAGACACTGGCTGACCACCGTATCGCCGATGCGGCTGAACGGCGCCTGCAACACCACCATGTCACCGATCTTCACTCTCTTTTTCACATCGTCCACAGGCATGCCGATGTCAATCGTGAAATCGCTGACCTCGGGAATCTTGTTGCGTTCCTCGGCCGACGAAATATGAATCGGCTTGCCGCCGGGATTCATCACACCGGGGATGTCCTTCTTCGGATCGCGCGCATCGGGGCAGACCCAGACCAGCCGGGCAAAGAGATTGCGCGTGTCGAACCCACCGACCGGCACCACGCGAATGAAACCCTTATCATCGATGTGCTTGACCATGAAACCAATCTGGTCCATGTGCGAGGCGAGCATCACCTTCGTCGGTTTCCGTTTCGGTTTGGCGACGGTGGGTTTGCGGATGCAGATCAGGTTCCCCATCGCGTCCTCTTCGATCGAATCAAACAGACCTTTGATATTCGCGCGGATCAGATCGCGCATCCGGTGTTCGCGGCCGGGAATGCCTGCGGTGGTCACGAGTTTTTCAAGAAGTTTCATGCGGAGAAATGTAGCGGATAAGCCCCAAAGTGCAACAAATGACGTAACAGAATTAACGAATGTTGATACGATTCCAACAAGCCTGACGGGATGCCCGGTCAGGTTGTCGCAGAATCTTCGCGGTGTTGTTCAAACGCCGCCGGCAATCCGTCCGCCAATTCCGAGGCCTTCATACCAGACGAGCCGTGCGCGACGGCCCAGCGATCACCGGCCAAACCGTGCAGGTACACACCCAACACGGCGGCGTCGAAGGCGTTCACGCCTTGCGCGACAAGGGCCGCGATCAGGCCGGTCAACACATCACCGCTGCCCGCCGTCGCCATCACTGGGTTGCCCGTTGTATTGATGTAGTACCGAACGCCATCGCTCACCACGGTGGCCTGACCTTTCAATACCACGACGGCGCGATGGCATGTAGCAAGTTCGCTCGCGGCGATCGGTCGGCCGTCGGGATCGGTCGCACTGGCTTCGATACCCGTCGCGGCCGCCAACCGTGCAAACTCGCCCGGATGCGGCGTGAGGATCAGCGGCGGCGCCGCGTCATCGCGATCCAACCGTTTGCCTGTCGCCGCCAACCGATTCAACCCGTCGGCATCCAACACCACCGCGCGCTCACCGGCAAGCAATGCATCCACCAACTCCGCCGACGAATCGCTGCCGCCCAACCCCGGTCCAACCGCCAGCACCGCGCGGCGATCGCGGTCGGCCTGATCCAGCAGCGCCAGGTTCGTTTCCAGATCATCGCCGATGAGAATGCCGGTCGCGCCGGGTTCGATTCCAAGCGTGGTGGGCAACGCTTCGCGAACGGTGGCAATTTTGCAAAGCCCGCCGCCGCCGCGCAGCGCGGCCGACGCCGCCAGCGCCGGCGCGCCCATCATCGTGTCACAGCCGCCGACAACGATCACGGTGCCGAACGTGCCCTTGTGCGCATCGCGCGGCCGATCCGGCGCCGCCGGCAACGCCGTCACCTGCTCAAGTTTACCGTCCCGGCCCGCCATTCACTTCGCCTCCAGCACGTTGACTTCCAATCGACCGAACAACGGCAGGAATTTGATCATGTCGTTGCCCGCGCCGTTGTCCGCCGACTCATTCAACACCGAGTTGCCCAGCGCGATGTGCGCCGCGTCGAACGCGCGCTTCGGCAGTGTCGCATCCACATCCATCCAGTAGCCTTCGCCTTTCTTGTCTTCGACCCAGGCCTGCGTCCACATGTGATAGACGAACACACGTTTCTGGCCGGCGAACTGGTCGGCGTACACCAACCCGGTCACGCCGCGACTGGGTATCCCCGCCGCCCGCAACATCGCCGCCAACAGCACAGCGTGTTCCGTGCAATCACCCTGCCGCGTCCGCGCGACCTCGCTGGCATGACCGAAGCCAACCGACAGATCCTTCGAGCGCACGTATCGCTGCACGTAAGCGCGCAGCCGGTCCGCCTTGAGTGAATCCTTCGTGTCGTCGTCCAATCCTTTGAGTGCGTCCTTAACCAACTCGATGATCTTCTTGTCTTCGCTGTCACAGATCGATGACGCCGCGCGATGCCACTTCGTCGGGTGATCATCTTTGACATCCACCAACTTGTCGAGATTCACATCCACGCGCACCGATCCGTCCGCTTGCCGGGTCACGTGCTGGCAACCGGCAGTCGGCAGCGCGACCGGGAAGCGATCGGGCTTGGCGTTCGACGCAGGTTTTTTGTCGGGCTTGCTGTCCGGATTTTTCGGCTCCGCTTTGACGCGCAGCACGTAACTGGCCTTGCGTATCCGCCGCGGCCCGCGGATGCGCTTGTCCGGCTCGATCATCGAGGACGCCAGCATCTCCGGCGGATCGATCTTCGCCAGCGCGATCTCACGATCCGCCAGCGTCATTTTGAAACTCAACCCGCCGCCCATGTCGGTCACCGCTTTGACCATTCGACCCTGCTCGTCGACGTATTCCTTGACGCCCAGCGTGGGGTACGCGCTGTTTTGACGTTCGGTCAGAATTGCGGGCACGACGCGGCCGAACACTTCCACGTTCTCACGGCCCTTGATCTGAGCCGTGATCTTCACCGGTCGGCGGCCGGACGACAGGCTGATCGTGTGATAGGTGAACGACTTTTTCCCCTTGCCGAGTTGATCGACAAAGAGGCGGCGCGCTTGTTCCGGCGCGAGCAAGGTGACGTCGCCTGCTTCAACGTGACTTGTTTTGATTTGCCCGTTTTGTGAGACCGTGAACTCAATCCGCCCGTTTTTTCCCACAGCAAATTGCTCGACAATCTTCGATGCGCCGGACATGGTCGCCTGTTCGCTACAGAAAAGTTTGTTGCCGGCATGCTCGCGCGTCGTGCCTTCGAGCCGGGTTTCGACCACGGTTTGGCCGCGCTTGATCTTCATGGTCATTGTTTCGCGCGTGATGATTTCCTGGTTGGGTTTTTGCGACTGATGGATGTGAATGTAGCCGACACGCTGACCGGCCATGCTGACGACGTACCAGCGGTCGGACAGCGTTTTCGCTTCGCCGAGCGCGGCGGGACTGGTCGCGAGCAACAACACAAACGCGGCAAGGAGGGTTCGCATGAGGCCATTGTATCTTTCATCAACGGTACTCACATCATCGGCTTTGCGTATCATGACGCGCATGTTACGTGTGGTCGGCATCGATCCCGGTTTGCGCATTACAGGCTTCGCGGCCGTCGATCTGCCCGACGGCTCGATCGAACCGTCGCTCGCCGAGGGCGGTGTCATTCGCCTCAACGGGAAGGATTCGATGGAAGATCGGCTGGAGCAGCTTCATCGTGAGCTTGCCGAACTGCTCGACGAGTTGAAGCCTGATCAACTGGCCGTGGAAAAACTATACGCTCACTATAAACACCCGCGTACGGCGATCCTGATGAGCCACGCCCGAGGCGTCATTCTCCTCGCCGCAAGGCAACGCCGCATCCCCGTTGAACACCTGCCGTCCACCGAAGTCAAACGCGCGATCACCGGCTACGGCCATGCGTCCAAACAACAAATGCAGCAGGCGGTACAGAGCCAATGCCAACTCGCGGAACTGCCCCAACCGCCCGATCTCGCCGACGCCATCGGTATCGCCCTGACCTGCGCGCGTCGTATGGCGGCGGAAAGACTCTGACTCAGACAATATCACTCGGCCAATATTCGCCGGCCGCCTGTTTGATTTTCATCGCCGTACTGAACCGAATCCGCAGCGGCAACTGCGGCGCTTTTTCCATTTCAATGAAGATCGTGTTCATCAATAGTGCCGAACCCTGTCGCACGTTCATCTGATCCCACGGCAACAGCAACGGGGGATGGCCGAATCGAAACGGTTTGGCAATCTTGATACACAGGCCGCGCGGGGTCACGATGAATTCAGCGATGCCGCCGTAATTCACCGCGCGGCGCATGCCGACGCTCTTGAATCGGAACCGTTCGCCTTCGATGTCCTCATCATCCAAGGCATAAAACTGCGCCAGTTGAAACCAACCACCCACGCGGCCGGCGAAGCGGATGACCGCAATGAAAAACATACACCACGCGATGACGAGCACAACGATCAGTGCGATGACCATGCCTGTGGACAACGGTTGCGGCATGGCGACAGTGTAGGACAGTCAGGCGGTGCAATCTCTGCAAGGGATGATCCGCGGCGCAGCGTGATCGTATGAATTGGATAGAGGGGAGAAAACTGACCTGCCCATGGTGTTTTCTCCTGTTTCCCTCCCTGCCGCCGGCAGTGCCGACCGTCGCCGCAAGTGAGGCCGACTTGCGAACCGAGGTTGCCGCGCCACGTGCGATGTGGGGAGCGTCCATACCCCACCGTCGAGGTTCGCTCCCACGGCCTCGGCGGTGTTTTGATGGGTTTGGGGTTGAGAATAAGGTTGGGCACCCAACGCAATCGAATGGCACTCTGTCGCAGTTCGCCCCTTCACATCGCCCTATTCGACCTGACTCGCCGGGATTCCTACCATGACCGGAATCCCTCACACCGATCCAATGTCATGAGTGAAGAAAACAAGCCATCTGAAGCGGTATCGGAGCCGACGGATGCGGCCGGCGACAGCGCCGCGCCGGAATCAACCGACAGCGCGGCCCCAAATGCCGAAAGCGACGAAGGCCTGCCCATGCCTGACGGTGACGGCGCGTCAGCGCCACCTTCCGACGGCGAACTGCCACCCCCACCAGCGTTCGGTCGACAGATGGCGCAACTGGTGCTCATCCCGGCGTTGATCGCCTTGTGCGCGATCGGCCTGTTTGCTTTCTTCGGCCAACTCGCCTCCACCGAAGACAAACTCGAAGACCAACTGATCCAACTCCGTCAAGCCAGCGGGTATGGCAAGCGCCTGCCCGGCGGCATACAGGATCCGCGCTACAAAAACCGTTGCCTCGCCGCGTTCAACATCTCGCAATCGATCGACAAACTCGAAGACCCGGAAAAACGCGCCTGGCTCAACGAACAACTGATCGAAATCCTCAAGAACAATGTGCACGAAGACGACAAGGAACTGATTACCTACCTGCTGATCGCGATTGGTCGGCTCGGCGTCGAGCGCGCGCCCGGCGAACCGGGCGGACTTGAAATCATCATCGAATACATCGAGGAAGACCAGGGCATCACCGGCGCTTCATCGAACGCGGACGACGAGAAAAAAGAAGAACGGGCGCTGTTGGATCAGGTCAACCAGGGCGTGGTCATGGCGATTCTCAGTTGGCCGGATCGGCAGGCCGCCGCTGTCACGTTGCCGGAACTGATCGACTTGACCACGTACACCAACCCGGCGGTGCGCGAAGTGGCGGTCAGCGCGGTCGGCGTGCTCGGTCAAGCCGACGAAGAAGACGTGATCGCAGCGTTGCT
>JANQKH010000100.1 GCA_028281215.1 Phycisphaeraceae bacterium
TCGCGCTGGTGCAGACAGTCAACGCCTACGCCGAGTTGGGGCAGTATCAGGAAGCCAAGGCCGCGAATCGTCGCGCCCGCGAACACTTGCGGAAGATACCCGAGTCCGCGTTCGACGATCCAAGCTTGCCGATGAAACGCCAGCATTGGCAGGACTGGTTGAAGTGGTCGAGCGAACTGAATCTGTTTGACCAGAAGGCCAGCACCGCCGCAGTCACCAACCCGCCGGCACAGACGAATTGATCACCTTGAATGACAAAAAGAAAACGTGGGCGATCGGTGCCAGGCCAATCACCCACGTTGGGTCGGGCACAAGTAAGTTTGTGGCGTCAGGTCAGAACGCGAACTGCCAGCCGATGGTGATCAGCCAATCGACTTCCAGTTGTGGACCTTCCAGTTTTTGCCAGATCGGGAAGCCGCCTTCGACTGCGATGCGATGTCCCTTCAGGCAACCGTCGGTGAACATCCAGTTCAAACCAAACAATAGATCAAGTCGTTGACCGCCGCGACGATTCGGATCCGCCGTCGGCACCATAGCGGGGTTTAAATCCGGATCCGCTCCGTCGATGTTGCCCCACAACTGGTAGTCGAACCGCACGGAACTGCTCAACTGCTCGAGCCATTCGTATTGAAACCATCCGGTCCACGCGAAGCGATTGCCAAGTGAGTAGTCGCGGTAGTTTTCATGCAACCGCACCACGCCGTTGGCTTGCGTGCCGACGGAGCACTTGTCGAACTGAACGACGTACGTGCCGGCAAGCAGCAGGTCCACCGTGCCGGATCCAATCTGCATCGGATACGGCAAAACAACATTGCCCGGCGGCGTCGCCCGCCCGCGTTCATTGATGTTCCCTGTCGGTAGACTTAACCCGACATTCACATGGAACTGCCGATGATCGTCGCGATACAGTTTGATCAAACTTGAGACCTTCACATCGCCGATGCCTTCCGATTCGGTGGTGAACACCACGTCACCCAGCGTCGCGCCGGCCTTGTGATCCATCGCCAAACGCACATATGGAATCATCAGCATGAGTGTGACGTCGTCAGTCGGCGCGTACATCATGCCGAACATGTGCATCTCCATCGTCATATCCGTCGGCACGACGACAAAGCCCGAATCGCGTACCGCCTGATCGCTCAATTGGCTGTCGCCTGACCGGTTGCCATCCATTTGCATGAACATGAATCGGTAGGACAGCATGATTTCGCCGGACTTGTGCACATGTTCACCCATCACGCCGATCGGTGCATGGGCATCAACGCGGCCGGTATGAAAACCATGCGTATGACCGGCTTTGATCATCCGCTCGGCGCCGGTTTCCGCGCCGTCAGCCGGTCCGTCACCCTCGCCTTCCGCCATGTAGAGATTCACATATTGACCGGTCACAATCGACTGGACTTCGGGGCTGTTCAAATCGAGTCGAAGTTCCGCGTCCGTCGCATCGATCAAGTCCAGCGCCGCCTGAACTTGGGAGCCAACTTTGACGGAAGTGGGTGACGCTGATGCCGACCAGAAAGTCGAACTGCATGCCAACAGAAACAATGGAGCGATATTCAAACGCATAACGAATCCTTCAAGGGAAAAACAGCACGTACGGCGAACCAGGCGCACGTCGTGCGAATAGGGAATGCCAATCAATACAGCAAGACAAGATCAACATCGCGACAAAGCGGACGTGCTATTGCAACGTCAGTCGCGTGATGCAAGAAAGGATGGGTTAAACATATTTTGGCGGTGCTCGGCCGGTTAGGCGCAGTTGGATGTCAATCGCGTGCATGGCTGACGGAGCAGGCCAATCCAACACGTCAACATTGACCGCCAAAGGCGGCGACATGTCGATCAGCGCCGGGGCATCGAGCGTGCCAATGAATTTGCAAAGGGCGCAATGGGAAGCAGGGTCATCCGTCGGCGGGATGTCGCCATCGGATGCAGGAGACGGCGTCGAACAATACTTCTGCGATGGACACGTATGGCATCCCGCATCGGACGACGCGCCAGGCACAGTAAGCACGCCTCGCTCATGGCCGGGCAGCACCGCTCCAAACCACAACGCGACAAAAACTACCATCGCCAAGCGGAATGAACGGTTGATGCTCACAGTTCAATCAGCATACCGCCGAACCCTACGCGGACCAAATGCTATCAGCGATTCTGTCGGGCAGGTTCATCCAGATTTACAATCTGCTTCGGCTTCAGCGTTTTCGTGAGGAATTCAAGGTCGAACAGGCGGTCCTTCACACGCCGTTCCAGATCAGTCGCGTCGTTGAGATACACCGTCAGACTGCCCTCGCGATCGGCCATCTTCAACTGGATAGTTCGCGGCACATATGGACCGATGGCAGCATTCTCCTTCTCCATGCGGTCGTAGTTGGACAGATCGGACGTGATGATCGGCTTGCCGTTCTTGTTCAGCAATGTGACGTTGATCGGCCGCAATGTTTTGGCGTCGAATGTCATCCGCGTTCGCCTGCCCGGAAGGTCAATCGTGATGATGTTGCTGTCCACGCGTGTGTGATTATCACCCGCGTCGGCGGGCAACGGCGGAAGCGGAAGCAAGCCCAGCAATTGCGGAAAGTCATTCGGTTTGACCAGCAGCAAAGAAGGTTGGCCGGCGTGGACGCCCTTGTGGTCCGACACGCTGATCTGACCGTACTGCAATACGTTGGCGTTGAGCAGGTCGAACAGCCAGTATTGTTTGCCGTCCGAGCCGGCCCAGAACTTCACATCGCCTAACTTGCCGACGGTCAGCGCGGCGCGATCGGGGAATGACAGAATCAAGTGGCCGTCGCCCTGTTCAAAACGCTTGCGGCCGTCAGCCTCGGTCCACTTCGCTTCAACCACCGAGCGTGCCCAGAACCGTGAAATCCCCGACACGCGTAAATCCTGTCGCGCACGAACCCGCCCATACAACGCACGTCGATCTTCATTCGATAATCCCGGATCCGGCGCTGTCGTGGTTTTGCAGCCGGTCACGAGAAGCATCACGGCCGTGATGACCAGTGGTCGATTC
>JANQKH010000104.1 GCA_028281215.1 Phycisphaeraceae bacterium
ACATCCACGCGGAAATGACCCGGGAAACCGAATTCGACAACGACGCTCTCTGGAACACCTGGCTCGTGCTCGGCGTCGTGCTCCTGATCATGATGGGCGAATGGATCAGCCGCAAACTGTTGAACATGCGCTGATCGGAAATGACCGAAAACCCGGCGGCTAGGCCGCGAAACACCGTAGCTTTCGATGCGTCAAAGACAATGACTGATAGGTAATTCTGGCCCCTAGCCCCTGCCCCCAACAAATGTCCCAACTCGCTTCACTCCAATCCGGCATCCATCGCGTCAAACGGTTTCGCTCCGGTGTTCGCATGGGGTCGGCATGGGCGATGTTTGGCTCCGTCCTGCTCTGGGTCATGATCGGCGCGTTCGTGCTCGACGTCACCCTGCACATGGGCGTGTTTGAACGCGTCATCGTGCTGGGCATTTTCATCGCGCTCGGGATCTGGTCATTCAAAACGTACGTGCTGCCGGCGCTACGCGTGAAGGAAGACCCGATCAGCATCGCTTTGATGGTCGAACGTCAGCAAGGCATCGGCACCGACCTCGTCGCCGCGCTTCAGTTCTCCGACGCGCAACGCAAACAGTACGGCTCCGATGACCTTCGACAGGCGGTGGTCGACTACACCAGCGAAGTCAGCGGACAGATCAACTACCTTGAAGGATTCTCACGCGAAGAACTGATTCGCCGGTCGACCATCCTTTGTGTGACGTTGCTGTTGGCGATCCTGCCAGCGGTCGCGTTCCCCGATCATGCCGTCGTCTTTCTCAAACGGTTCGGTTTGGGCAGCGCGCACTATCCCACCAACACGATCATCAAAAAGCTTGACCCGCGGGGCGGCAAGGCGGTGTACGGCCAACCGGTCGTCTTCAACGTGCAGGTCGACGGTGAGCGCCCGGCTGACGGACAAGTCCACCTCCGCGCCAAGTCCACCGGCCTGACCACCACCGTGCAACTCATGCCGCTCAAGGATGATCCATCCATCTACACCGGTTCGCTCAGTCGTGCGCTCGACGATCTGACCTACACCATCGAAGTCGGTGACGCGTACACCGATGAAGCATCGCTTGAACTGATACCGTTGCCCGTGGTCGATTTGAAGTTGGACATTCAAACGCCGAGCTACGCGGCCGACCGTTTCCAGTTGCCCGAAGGGCGCCAGCGCATTGCGCTCGAAGGTTCGCGCGTGGTCGCTTCACTCACCGCCGACAAACCGCTTGATTCCGCCACGATGACGATCGACGGCCAGGTGTACCCCATGCGTTTGGCCGGCGAACAGTGGGTGCTCGATGAAACCGACCCCGCCCGCAACCCGCTCGCCCGCGTGATGGGCACGATGCGGTACGAACTGCAGGTTTCCCGCAAGGTGGAGGGGTTTGAAAAACCACTGGAACTCGAACGGCCGATCTCCGGCGTCTTACAGGTGCGCGCCGATCAGCCGCCCCGCGTCGGCGCCGCGACGGTCACGCGTTTCGTTCTGCCCACCGCGTCACCGAGGGTGCAATACAAGGCCATTGACGACTACGCCCTGGGCAAAATCGTTCTGCACAAGCACGTCGACCGCGGCGGGCCTCCCACGCCGGGCGAGGTTGCCCCGATTGGCGAGGACCACGTCCAAACCGTGTTGATCGACATCCGTGGCAAGAATCGCGAGACTGCCGATACAATAAAGGTCGCCTTGGCGGACCTCGAACTGAAAATCGGTGATCGCGTCACCGTCACGATTGAAGCATTCGACTTCCGCGGCGA
This sequence comes from Phycisphaeraceae bacterium, assembly GCA_028281215.1. Lineage (GTDB taxonomy): Bacteria > Planctomycetota > Phycisphaerae > Phycisphaerales > Phycisphaeraceae > JANQKH01. The sequence goes on from JANQKH010000104.1 coordinate 1,750, forward strand.
GAACGTGGCGGGCAAGGCCACACGCAGTGAACGGATGGTCTTTCAGGTCACCGATCGAAAAGGCATCCTCGATGCCCAGCGCGAACTCGATGCGCAGATGGACAAAAAGCTGGATCAAATTATCAACGCCCAACTGGGCGGCGGAGCCTCACCATGACTCACACCAAATCCATGTCCGTGTTGCTGATTGTCGTGCTCACGCTGGGGACGACCGCGCTGGCCGTACCCGCCACGGCAGGCGGTACCGCTGTGCCAAATCCAGCAACCACAGACGACGCCGCCATCAAGCGTTACCGTTCCAACCAGCAACGTGCACGCGACCTGACACGCGACCTGCTGGCCATGTTGCTCGACACGCACATCCAGCAACTCGAAGACAACAACCTGCACGACCTACCGCTCTACAAAGATCTCAAAGACATGCGCGGTCGCATGAACGAACTGGCGATGAAAATGATGCCGCAGGTCATCGAAAGCCTCAACAAAGCCGACGCCGCCAAAACCGACGACGACCGCAGCGACGCCATGCGCGAAGCGCGCGACACCATGCGGCAGGTGCTCATCCGGCTGCTTCAGGAACGCGAACGCATCCGCATGCGCCGCCAGCAGGCCGAACTGATTGAACGTGTTGCCGAGATCATCACCAAGCAGAAAGAAACCCGCACCGGCACGTTGAAGCTCGGCGTCGCCGACGAACAAGCTATCCTTGTCGTGCTCGATTCACAGACGAACGTCGTCACGCTGTACGCCGCGCTGACGCGGATGCTCATTCAGGTCGCCGACTGGCCGGGTGACCTCGGCGCCATCGCCGGCGAAGCCAACCGCATCCTCAAAGACGGCAAGGTGCTCGAAAACCTCACCGGCGCCAGTGACAATCTGATGGCGACCAACTTCTCCAAGTCGGCTGACCATCAGGGCAAGGTCATTGAATCACTCGAGCGTGTGCTCGCCGAGATTCGCAAACTCGAAGACCCCGCCGCGATCGACAAGGATCTGGCCGAAGCTGTCAAGCAACTGATCAAGGAACAGGAAGGCCTCAAAGACAAGACCGACCAGGCCAAACTTGAAGGCGACAAGACCGATGAACTGTTGCAGGAACAGACACTCGTGCAACAGAAACTCCGCCGCCTCGAATCGATGATCGGCTCCGATTCGATCGCCGCCGATCTCGCACGACGGGCCGAAGAAGCGGCCGGCGACGCCCGCGAAGCGATCTTCAGTGAAGACAAGAACGACGCGGTCAGCGAGCAGGGCAAAGCCGTTGGCGCGCTGGTGCAATTGCAGAAACACCTCGAAGAGCGCGCGCTGGCGGTGGGAACGAACCTGTCCGCCGAGCAGTATGAAAAACTCGCCGCCAAGCTCGGCGAAAAGAAAAAAGAACTCCAGAAGGCGCACAAGCAACATCAACAGGCGGAGAAGGCGGCCGAGTCTTCCAACACCAAAGCCGCCGCGGCGGAAAACAAAGCGGCCAAAACCCTCGAGCAGGCCGCCGATGACAACGCGCTGCCGACCGCCATCAAGGCGCGCATCCGCAACGCCGAAGCCGCCGCCGAACAGGCCGCCGATTCACTCGCGAAAAATGACGACGACAGCGCCGACGCGCTCGAAGACGCCGACCGCGCCATCCGCCAGGCGATTGGCGAACTGGCCGAAGCCCAGGCGACCGCCGAACGCAATGCCAAGGCCGTCAAACTCGGGGAACTCAACCGCGCCGTCGAATCGCTCGCCCGCGCGGCCGCCAAGTCACGTGAAGTCGCCGATGACCTCGAAGCCGGCAAAAAACTTGATGACGACGACCTGAACCAGGCGAACAAGATTGACCAGATCGCCAAGAACGTCGCGGAGGGCACCAAAGGCCTCGCGCCCGAAGCGTCCAAGGCACTCGAAGAAGCAGCCGCCGAAGGCAAAGCGCTCGAAAATGCCCTGACCAAGAAAGCCGAGGACGACCAGGCGGCCGGCAAGCCGGACACCGCCAACGCCGTCAAGGCTGAACAACTCGCCGGCAAACTCGACCAGGCCGCCGACGCCTTGCGGAAGGAAATGGTCAAGACCGCCGGCGAACTGGTCAAAGCCGCCGAAGGTGAACTGAACAAGATCGAAGGCCTCGACAAGAAACTCGCCGAACTAGCACAAGCCAACCCCACTGCCGAGGACCTGCGACAAGCCGCCGATGACGCTCTCGACAAAGCGGCCGCCGTCGGCGCAGCATTG
>JANQKH010000108.1 GCA_028281215.1 Phycisphaeraceae bacterium
CAAAATGACGGTGCCGTTGCGGGCCAGGTGTTCTTCGTGATCCGTGATCGATTTGAACCGCTGCAGCCACAAGGCGTCAAGGTTGTTGAGATCGTTGGGCATGGATTCGGGCGGCAGTTTCTGGCCGCCGAGGTATTCCGGATGCACGCGCACGACGAGCACCTCTTCGTAGTAGCTGCGATTGAACACGCCGATGCGCCCGCGCTGCGGCAGCGCGCGGCTGGTGCGCCAGAGGAAGTCGTGATCGAGTTCGTTGGCTGACGGCTTTTTGAAGGAGGACACCTGGAACGCCGCCGGGTTCACGCCGGAAAATACCGCGCGAATGGTGCCGTCCTTACCGGCGGCGTCCATCGCCTGGAACACCAGCAGCAATGCATGTTTGTCGTCCGCGTACAGCATGCGCTGAAGTTCATCCAACTCTTCGACGGCTTCTTTCAGTTGTTTTTTCGCTTGCTTCTTGTCCGGTGCATCAGCCGGCGGTTCACAAGAGAAGTCGCTCGCCGCAAAGCGGCCGTCCGTCGGCACCGTCCACTCGTTGACAGGGGGAATCAGCACAGTCATCTCCGGGAATGAGAACGCTCACACCATAGAAAAACGGCGAGCCGATGCAAAGGCTCGCCGTGTAAGAACTGATTGGTCGCAATTTAGTCCTCAGCCGACGCCGCGATGATGGCCAGCAGGCGCAGGATTTCAATGTAGAGCCAGACGAGTGTGATCATCAGGCCGAACGCGCCAATCCATTCATATTGTTTGGGTGCGCCTTGTTCGCTGCCGCGTTGGATGAAGTCAAAATCAAGCGTGAGGCTGAGCGCCGCCACGATAATGATGACCAGGCTGATTCCGATACCGATCGGTCCGCCGGTGTGAATGAATGGCACTGTGACGCCGCACATGCGCAGAACGAATGTCACCAGGTACATCAGCATGATCGCGCCGATGGCGGCGGTGATGCCGGCCCGGAACTTGGCGGTCACCTTGATGATGCCGGTCCGGTAGGCAAAAAGCATCGCTCCCAATGTGCCGAATGTAAGTCCCGCAGCCTGTGCGACGATGGGTGTGCCGGTTGGATTGCCGATCAACTTCTGCACAAACAGTGACAGGGCACCGAGAAAGAAGCCTTCGCAAAGGGCATAGATCGGCGCGGTCACGTGGGCGATGTTGGGTTTGAACATCGTGATCAGGGCAAAGACCAACCCCGCGATCAACCCGCCGATCCACATCGGCTGAATCATGGCGGGATCCTTGACGCCGATGCTCCAGGCGACGGCCGCGGTCATCAAACAACAACCCAGCAGGATGGCGGTCTTGTTGACCGTGCCGCTGACGGTCATCACTTCATGTGATTCAAACGCGTCCTGGACGCGATCGATTTTGCTCAACGCGGGATTACCCGAACGAATCATGGGGTGACTCCTTGTCGTGATTCAAATCCACTTCCCACCCGGCTGCGACCGAAGTCCGGAAAGCGTTGCATAAGCATAGCATCGGTCCGGGCGGCGAGAAAGTGAAAAGAAAGCGGGTTGGCCTTGCTTGAACGCCGCCAGCTAGGAATTTTTCCCGTTGCGCTCCGGGTTTCTTGACTGCTGTGTCGGGCTGGTTTTATCGAGGTCACCGCCTCGTGAGTTTGCTATTTGTTAGCAATTCAGTTACAATCGCTTGATTCCGCGCAACGCGACTGCGCGGCCTGTCTTGGGGATATCGATCGTGCATGCTTCATCGCGAAATACCACGCAGGCGGGGCTTGGATCGGTCGGATTCGACTGGCATTTAATCCGTTTGGGCCGACACGCGCTGTCGCAGAATTCAGTTCGTATGCATGCCAAGTCTTTGTCAATGGCCGTGCGCTACCATGACAACGGCGTGTCAGGGGGAAAACCCTGGGTTTGATTGTAAACTATGTAATAAAAATGACTTACAGGTATTGTCCGCCTGGCGAACGCATGTCAGAGGGAATACCCTGAGGCATCACATAAAGATTTGTTATTCCATGTGTTACAAG
>JANQKH010000122.1 GCA_028281215.1 Phycisphaeraceae bacterium
AACTGTTCGACCATGAAGTGCACGGTGCGCAACTTCGTCAAGTCATATGTGGCGTCGTAATAGTCCAGGTCAAAGTCTTCGACGCTGCGATACCGGCAATTGCGAACGTCGCGGATATGAACAAGATCGGCATCAAAAACAATTTCGGGCAGCGTGGCCATGTCGGCCGTCCAGTTGCGATCGTGGCTCGGTTGTTTGAACTGCCACGCGACGATGACGGATACGGCGAACAGGCCGAACGCAACCCAGATCGTACGTCGGCATTGGCAATATCGGAACCAAGCCAATGGAAAACCGAGCGCGACAGCCGCGACGACCATCCCTCGCACGCCGCCGGGCCCGATCTCGCTGTACCACATCGCCAGCAGGCACCAGAGGAAGATAAGCACAAAGAAGCCGCGCGCGACGATGAGGCCAACAACGCCGAGTCCGCGGCGCAGCAATCCCCGTGCGGGTGGTGTCGCGCCGTCCGTTGCCGGTTCAGCTTGTGGGGTGTTGTGATTCCGATCGTCGCTCATTGCCTTGCCCATGTCCGCATTCCGGACACCCCGGCCGCACGTTGCCCCTCAAATCGTATCCGCACTTGACGCACAATCCCGCTTGGCGGCGCAACCTTTTGCGGCGGCCGACGATCCAGATCAACCACACTGCCGGTAGCAGGGCGGTCAGAAGGATCAGCGTTTCGTGGCGGAAGTGGATGTACGTCATATAATCAGGTTCGCTCAGGCAGGACACGCCCAGATGTGACCACAGGATTACGTTGTCAAAAGGCTCGGATGGATCGGATTTCTCCGATTCGATCAGTTCGGCGAACTGCGGCCCGACGGGTTCCCAGTCCAAGCCATAAGGATCTTGCCCGAGTGGATCGGAAAGCAGTTCCAACGGTTCAAGCCAGACCGTGTCAGGCCCTTCGCCGTCATCCGGGTAGTGAAACATACTGAGCAATGGGCCGTCCGGGTAACTCGTCATTTGCGCTGTTGGCACCTTGTCGATCGCGAACCGGAGCTGGTCACAGTAGAACTGACTGCGAAACGCCACAAACACCGACAAGGCGAACAGCGACAGCGAGAAAAACGCCAGCGCATGAAACAGCCATCGTGTGATTCGTTTCATCGATGAATGCCTTGGGGTATGTCATTGTACGCCACGTCCATGAAAAAGGCCGTGAGTGGGGAGACTCACGGCCTGAACCTATTTCTAGTTGCGGGCCAATCGAAAGGAACGGCTGCCCTATTTGCCTTGGAGCTTCGCCAGAACCTGTTTGACCTCGTCGACGTGCTTGCGCGGGTTCACTTTCGGGAAGTGATGGGCGACGACGCCTTTCGGATTGATGATCACAGTGGATCGCTTGACCCGTTTGTCAAACGCGCCGAATGCTTTCATAACTGCTTTGTCGGTGTCGGCGAGCAGGTCGAACTTCAGGTCATACTTTTTGATGAATTTGCGATGCGATTCCGCTGAGTCGGGTGAAACGCCGAGAACCACGGCGTTGGCCTGTTGCAGTTCCTTGAGATTGTCGCGGAAGCTGCAGGCCTCGATCGTTCAGCCAGGGGTGTCGTCGCGGGGATAGAAGTAAAGGACGAGCCACTTGCCGGCGTAGTCCGAGAGTTTCACGTCCTTGTCATGTTGATTTTTTGCGGTGAATTTGGGGGCGGGCTTGCCGACGGCAAAGTTCGCTTCTTCCCCGAGCGCCACCGACGCGGTCAACAGGACGGCGAAGGATGCCAAAAGGGTTTTCATGGATGAGGTCTCCTTGGAGGATTACGCTTTGGAATGCGGGTTGCCAGCGGAACATTATACTGCGAATCAGGATTGGCCCTGTACGAATGACCGGTTCACGTGACGGGTCATTGTTTCGATCATGCCCTGGACGCTTTACCGCTACATTCTCTGGGATGTGTTCCGACTGCTGTTGCTGTCGTCGGTGGCGTTGTTGACGGTGATCAGTTTCGCGGCGGCGGTGAAGCCGTTAAGTGAAGGGTTGCTCGGGCCGGCGGCGGTGCTCAAGTTTGTGGCGTTCACGACGCCGACGATGATTCAATACACGTTGCCGTTCGCCACGGCGTTTGCCGTCACGCTGACATTCTCGCGGTTGGTGTCGGACAATGAAGTGACGGCGATGGTGGCCGGCGGGATGAGTTACACCAAGATTCTCATGCCGATCGGCATGCTCGGCGGGTGCCTGATGGTGTTGTTGTTCGTGATGAGCAACTGGATCGTGCCGACGTTCAACCAGCAGGCGTTGGGCATGATTCAAAAGGACGTGATCAAACTGACGGTCACACAGTTGCAGAAGGGCGAGACGGTCACGCTGGGTGAGTGGGTGCTCTATGCGGATAACGCCAAGAGCATTGATGACCCGGCCGAGTTGCCAACATTGCCCGGTAGTGATTTGCAGCCGGACCAGGCGGTGTCGCTGCAGGGCGCGTCGGTGGCGCAGATTGATCCGGACACGCAGGAGATCATCGGGCACGGCACGGCGGAGAAGGCGCATCTGCTGGTGTTCCGACAGGACGGCCGCGTGTGGGTGCAGTTCAACCTGGAAAATGCGGAGATTAAGCGAGAGAACGTACAGGGTTCGTTCGATGAAGTGGAACAGGTGCCGAGCATTCCGATCGATCGCCCATTCGTGGACAAGCCGCGAGCGATGAGTTGGGCGCAGTTGCGGGAACTGGCCCGTTACCCCGATCGATACGATCGTGTGCATGAGGCGAAGCGTTCGCTGGTCGAACGTTTGGCCGAAGAGGAACTGCTTCGTTCGTTGGAGCAAGGGTTGGTGGACGTGGCGGGACGGCGTGTGGAGGCTGCGGGTTCAGTGAATCAAGTGTCGGTCAACGGGCCGAACGATGGGAATCGTGCGGGCGAACCCGTCGGCCTGGTGTTGCACGGTGCGGTGGAAGGCGAACGGTATGTGATCACCGCGCCGGTGGCGCAGCGTGAGGGTTCGACGTTGAAGTTACCGGCGGTGCCGAACATGCCGATCCGGATCGATCACTTTGAAGGTGACAAGCGCCTTCGGCGCTACGAAGCGCGCGACGGCGCGGTCATCAAGGCGGAGTTCACGGCGGTTGACGCCGAGCCGCGCGCGGTGTTTGAGTTGAACAATGTGTTGGTGCTGGACGGTTCGCTTCGTCCGCCGGGCACGGAACGGCAGAAACTTCGGCTGACGCGACTGTATTGGCGTCAGTCGCTGGTCGGTTCGCGGATGCAGATGACGTCGCAGCGTTTGCTGGCGGAGTTGGATGCGCGTGGCGAGCCGCTGCCGGCGATCAAGACGGGTATGCATCGTTTGCGCGTCAACGTGGATGTGTTGCTCAGCCAGATCGTCGGTGAGTTTCACTTGCGGGCGTCCTTGGCGTTTGGGTGTCTGTTGGCGACGCTGTTGGGCGCGGTGCTGAGCATCCACCTGCGCGGTAACATCCCGTTGGTCACGTTTTTCTGGACGTTCCTCTGCGTGCTGGGCAGTCTGGTGCTGGCATATGCGGGCAAGCGACTAGTCAGCGATCCAGACGCCGCGTGGGCGGTGGGGTTGATCATCCTATGGGGCGGCAACGTCGTGCTCGCGGGTGGGATGGGTTGGATTTTCGCAAAGCTGCGATGATGGAGTGAAATGTCCAGTGTCAACGACAAATCCAACTCGCGCGGTTCATGTGATTCTGCTGCATGCGACGGACAACGTTTGCATTGCCACTCGGCAACTCAAAGCAGGTGATGTGATCGAAGCGGCAGGTCAAACGTTGGCCGTGTTGAACGACATGCCGCAGGGACACAAGATTGCGATTCGTCGGATCGACGCCGGTGAGCGAGTGATCAAGTTTGGTCAGACGATCGGCTTCACCTCCTGTGACGTGGACGCGGGCCAATGGGTGCACACGCAGAACATGCACGCCGGTGAATTCGAGCGGGACTACGCGTTCAGCACGGAGGTGCCGCCGGACCCGCAGCCGCTGACCGGTCACACGTTCATGGGATACCGTCGGCCGGATGGTCGTGT
>JANQKH010000146.1 GCA_028281215.1 Phycisphaeraceae bacterium
CTTCGGCCAGGCGTGCGGCTCATCCCACGACGCGTTGTCCGGCCAGGGATTGTGGAAGATTTTGCCGAATGAGACCGCGTAATAACCATGCTTGCGAAAATGCTGCGGCAAGGTGACGGCGTTCGGCGTCGTGTGGCGAAAGCGCGTGATCAAATCCCACACGCGTGTCGTGTCCGGTCGAAGTCCCGTCATGATGCTCACGCGCGACGGATTGCACACCGCCACTTGCACATAGGCGCGGGTGAATGTCACGCCCGTGGCGGCAAAGCGGTCTACGTGTGGCGTGCGGATGTGCTTGTTGCCGTAACAACCGAGATCGCAGCGTAGGTCATCAACGGCGAGGAAGAGGACGTTGGGTTTGGCTGCCCGGCAGTCCAACGACACCAGTGCAAGTAAAAGACAGGCGCCGAGAAGACGAATGGCGTTGACATTCATGCAGAGCATTGTACCTCGCACCGGGATTCATTCCCGGTGTCGGCATGGAACAGACACCGCAGCGATCGCGCTCGTTGATTCAATACCCCAACGCCGCGCCGTCTTTTCTCGGATCGGACGAACCGAGAAAAGTTCCTGTCTTCGGATGGAGCATCACAGCTTGTGCGCCGCCGAAGGAGACGCCGTCGGCCCAGCGCGGTTCGTGCCCCATTTTCTTAAGCGCATCGAATACTTTCGGATCAATGCCGTGCTCCAGCAGGATTTGCGAGCCGGCCAAGTGTCGCCAGCGCGGGACGTCGTTGGCTTCCTGGATATCCAGCCCGTGGTCGATGTGGCTTGCGAGGAACTGGGCATGCCCTTGTGGTTGCATCGGGCCGCCCATCAGGCCGTAGGACATGTACAACTTGCCGTTTTTCATCACCATGCCGGGGATGATGGTGTGGTAGGGTCGCTTGCCCGGTGCGTATTCGTTGAAGTGGCCTTGGTTGAGAACGAATCCGGCGCCGCGGTTTTGCAGCATGACGCCGGTGTTGCCGCCGGTGATTTTGGAGCCGAAGCCGTAGTAGATCGAATTGATAAAGGAGCACGCATTGCCGTCTTTGTCGATGGCGGTGAGGTAAATCGTATCTTTGCCGCCGGGCACGCCGTGTTCGACGGCCTTGGCTGCCTGCTTCGGATTGATCAGCTTTCTTCTTTTGTCGGCATAGTCCTTGGAAAGTAATTCCTTGATCGGCAGTTTGTTGAATGCAGGATCGGAAACATAGTGATACAAATCAGCGTAGGCGAGTTTCTTCGCTTCGATCTGCAAATGCAGATACGCCGCGCTGTTGTGCGGAAGGGCAGCGAGATCGAAACCCTCGAACAGATTCAGCATCAGCAACACGCCGATGCCTTGGCCGTTCGGGGGAATCTGGTACACGTCGAAGTCGCGGTAATTTGTGGTGATCGGTTCAACCCATGTGGATTGGTGCGCGGCGAAGTCGTCCATGGTGAGGAAACCGCCTGTTTCTTTGGCGTACCGCGTGATTTCCTTCGCGATCGGCCCTTTGTAGAACGCATCGCGCCCGCCTTCAGCGATCTGTTTGAATGTCTTCGCCAGGTTGGGGATACGGAACACCTCGGCGGCTTTCGGAGCTTTGTTGTCAGCGAGGAATGTTTTCGCCGACCATTCATTCTTCCGTAATGCCTGCTGCGCGCCGCGCCAGTAGCCGGCGATGATCGGCGTGACGGCGAAACCGTTATCGGCGTAATCAATCGCCGGGGCGAGCACCTCGCTCACCTTCTTCCTGCCGAATCGATCCAAGCCCGTGAGCCATGCGTCCACCGCGCCGGGCACCGTGACCGATTCCCACGAGTCCGCTTTGATTGAGCGTATGTTTTTCTTTTTAAAATGGTCGCGCGACAGGCCCATGGGCGATCGGCCGCTGCCGTTGAGGCCGAATATTTTGCCGGTTTTTGCTTCGTAATAAATGAAAAACGCGTCGCCCCCGATGCCGGTCGACATCGGCTCGACGACGTTCAGCACCGCGGCGGCGGCGATCGCGGCGTCCATCGCGGTGCCTCCCGAACGCAGCATGTCGAGTCCGGCTTGTGACGCCAGGCTTTGTGACGTGGCGACGATACCGCGCCGGCTCATCGTCATCGTTCGTCCGGCGCGGTAAGGGTTCGCAAACACGCGCCGGTCAGGTGCCGCCGCGAACGTGCTGGCGACCATGGTTTGCAAGGATGGTTCAAGGTTCGCGGCCATAGTTGTGTTTCCTTCATGCAGACCGATGCCGATGCATCCTGCCGTGCCCATCGCCGCGGTTCGTTCAAGGAACTGACGCCGATTCAAATGTGCATGGGTTGTCATATTTGTTCCTAGATCATTAGCTTAGGACTAACGTGCCTATTGATTGATCGTTACCGCACCTGATTGTTCGTTCCCAACAGTTCATTCAGGGCCCGGTTCGTCACGCGAACACGGTACTTGCCATCGGCGAGGTAACCCTTCTGATACTTCAAGCCTTGCTTCATTTGTTTGATGACCGGCCGCGCCTGTTCATCAATTTCATCCAGTACGATCGCTGCGTGCAACCGCTCCCATTGTTCGCCCTCGACCAACTCGCGCGTCAGCACCGCTAGCGCGTCTTTCGGTTCACCTATCCGGCACAGCGCCCGCGCCGCAGCAATACGCACTGTCGGTGACTTGTCGATTAGCGCACGACGCATCAGCGCCGCGCCTTTCGCCTTCGCTGATTCACCGAGGTTGCCCAAACCTGTCGCCGCCCAATAGCGAATTGCGTCGTCCTCGTCTTGTGTGGCTTCGAGCAAGTCGGGC
>JANQKH010000174.1 GCA_028281215.1 Phycisphaeraceae bacterium
CTCGCAAATGCCGTTCGACGCGGCCGCGCTCGCCGCCTTCGGCTTCGGAATCGCGGCGGCCTTCGCGTTCGGGATGTTCACGGTCGCGCGGCCGGTCGCGTTCATGTTCACCGCGCTCGCGGTCTCGGTCACCGCGACCGAACGAATCTTCGCCTTCGCGTGGCCGGTCACGCTCGCCATCGCGTTTGTGATGCTCACGTTCGCTTTCACGGCGACCAAAAGGGTTATCGCCCTCGCGCGGTCGGTCGCGTTCCGTTCGTTCACGGTCGCCGCCTTCCCGGTCACGTTCGCCGTCACGTCGGACTTCCCGGTGTTCGCGTTCACGTTCGCGTCGAACCTCACGTCGTTCATCACCGTCACGCTCGTCGGCAAGCACGGCGGCCTGCGGCGCATCGAAGAAGGAAGGCAGGACGTTCAGCGACGCGACGACGATGAGCACGGGCAGCGCCATCGTGACGACGCCGCCGAGCCAATGGCTGTTCTGTTTAGGTTTCATGCCGAGGGCATGGCGGACGCGTTGAAGCAGGGGCATGGTGGAACCTCCAATCTGGACGGCGAGCGAAGAGCCTACACCGGCTGCTCGCTGACGCGCGACATATTCAAGGGTTTGGGCGAAGGCGAGACGATCTTCGGTTACCGCAACGGCGACGGCGTCGCAACATAACTCGCGCTCAATGCGCATGCGCTGCGACAACCACCAGACGGCCGGGTGAAAGAAGAACGTCGTTTCGACAATACGCTGAAAAAGATTGAACCAGAGATCAAAGCGACGCAAATGCGCCAGTTCGTGCGCGATAACGGCCTCGAGCATTTCGGTGGGCATGCGCGTGGCCCACGAGGCCGGCAGCAATAGCACGGGTTTTAGGAAGCCGAGCACCGCAGCTTCGTCGACACGAAATGAGGCCACCACACGCGGCGCCCGACTCATGCCCATCCGCGCGCACAGTTTGCCAAGCATGGGTTGAATGTGCGCGGGCAGCGGAGCGCCGTCGCGACGAATGCAACGACCAGCGTATGCGGCGGTGACCAGACGCACACTCAAAACAGCGACGCCGAGCAACCAGATGGCAAGCAGCCAGGGTTGGATCGCCACGAGCAGTTCGGCGGCAGATGCAGCTTTGACGGTTGCTTCGAGATCGGTGGGGGTTGCAATGAGCGATGTTTCATCGATCAGGCCGTCCGGCGCGACGGAGGCGTTGGGAAGTTGCTCGGCGATCCACGGGTCGATGGCCGGCGTGTTCAGGTTGACAAGGTTGACCGAAGTGGCGGGTGCGGCCGCCGTGCGATCCAACTGCGAAGGATCCACCAGAACGCACGTCACGATCGGCAACACCACCAAGCCCAGCATCGCGATCAAACAAACCAGGTAACGTGCCGACGCGGACGCGCGGCGCATACCTCTCAAAAATGCGGCGACGAGGAACATCACCAGCGTCGCCTGCCAAGTGAAGTGCAACAACGTCAATGCCCACGTGCGGCCGAGATCGCTGTGCAACATGTTTGACACAAAGTCAGGCGGTGTCATATGGCGGTCTCCGTGTCTCCCCCAGCAGGTGGGGTTTCGTTGGCTTGACGTGTTGGATTCGCTTCGCCGGTCGCAGCACCTTCATACGACTGAATCGCCCGGCGAATCTCCGCCAGTTCATCTTCGCCGGGCTGGGCGGCGTCGAGCAGGTGAACCATCAGTTGTTTGGCCGAACCGTCAAACGCGCGGGAGAGCAGGTCGCCGAGCATCTGCCCGACGGTGTCGCCTTTTTGCACGACCGGCCGATAGCGGTACGCCCTGCCTTCCGGCTCGCGCTGGAGCATGCCCTTCTCCGCCATCACATTCATCAGACTCATCACCGAGGTGTACGCCCGGTCATCGTTGATGCGATCCATAACCTGGCGAACCGTCAATGGCCCATGGTCCCATAACAACTGGAGCAACTCCAGTTCCGCAGGCGTGGGATGTTCGTTTCGCGGCCGGGCCATAGCAGTCCTCGTGTGACAATGGACCCATTCTACGAGTTAAGCCGTAGTTGTCAACGGGTAAAACCGTAGATCATGAAAAAAATTCTGATTTGGCGATTTGGTGAGTGGGATGATCTTGCTCAACTTCGGGGGCATGAACGCATCGCCCAATCGCCACTTCGTCTAATCGCCAGATTTCCTTAGAATCCGCCCATGCCGATTCCTCGCCTTCATCTTGCTGAAACCGCCCTTCTGGTTGTCGATATGCAGGAAAAACTCCTGCCGGCGATGCATGATCCGCAGGGGGTTACGTCTCAGGTGGGTCGTTTGATAGACGGCTTCAACGCCCTCGAACTGCCGATCTTGGTCACCGAACAATACCGAAATGGTCTGGGCGAAACCGTACCGGAGTTGGCGGAGAAGCTGAAAAATGCCGTGTGTTGCGAAGAAAAGCTCAAATTCTCAGCCTGCATCGAACCGATTCGCGATCACCTGACCCGGCTACAGGTCCGTTCGGTCGTGGTTTGCGGCATTGAAGCCCACGTCTGCGTGCTGCAGACCTGCCTGGAACTGATGAACGGCGGATACGTGACGGCAGTGGCGGCGGATGCTGTATCGAGCCGGCGAGAATTCGATCAAACCACTGCTATTTCTAGGCTTACACAAGCAGGCGTCATCCCCACCACCGTCGAATCGGTGTTGTTGGAACTGGTCCACGAAGCGGGTACGGAGGCGTTTGGAGCCGTGCTCCCGATCATAAAGTAACCCTGTTTTTCGATGCCCTAGCGGCGGTCTGCCGATAAGACCGCTATTATTTGGCCGAAAACGGGGGTTGGATCATTGCTTGTCCGCCCTTGATCTCGTAATCTGGTTTCAATCTACCACCCCGCTGGAGTTGTCTTCGCGACGGTTTCCAGCACACTCAATGGAGCGCCATCATGCTCGAAGCTTACGAACAACTCAAAGACATCGTCGCCTCGTGTGAAGAAGACATCAAGAAAGCCGCCGGCGGCAACAAGGCAGCGGGAACGCGCGTCCGCAAGACGATGCAAGACGTCAAGAATGCCGCACAGGAACTGCGAAAAAGCGTGCTGGAAGCGCGCGACAGCGGCGGCGCCGGCTAATTTGCATCAATATCAATCGAATCTGCTGCCACCACCCTATGGGCGGTGGGCGTCCCGCTATCGTCTTGAACGTATCATCCCATCAAGCCATCCAATAGGCGGATTGGCATCGAATCACTTGATTCAGTGCCAATCCGTCTTTTGTTATCCTTTGCGGCCCCACAGCGGAACGCATGCCCGCCAACCCGATCCTCCCGTCGGACTGCAAAGCCGTTCGCCGACGGATTTCAAGCCCCCACTCCGAGAGAACCTCCATGGCTCCGCCCATTCTGTTTGACACCGCCGGCATCGACATGAACCAGGTGCAGTTTGATGTTGACGAGATCGAAAAGACCAACCCCCACCGCGGCGCGATGCGCCTGCTCGACGGCATCATCTACGCCGAGGAAAACTTCGACAAGGTGATTGCGTTCAAGGATGTGCGCGACGATGAGTTCTGGGTCGAAGGGCACATTCCCGGCCGACCACTTTATCCCGGTGTGCTGATGATCGAATCCGGCGCCCAACTGGCCAGT
>JANQKH010000268.1 GCA_028281215.1 Phycisphaeraceae bacterium
GCTGCACGACTTTGACCTGCACATTCGCCGGTTCGATGCTGTTGTTCTGATCGAATCGCAGGAAGACGGTGTAGTCGCCGGAGAAGTGTTCCGCCGAGAAGGTGACCGACTCGAAACCGTTTCCGCCGGTGCCGAAATCGTCGGGGCTGGCAACGCCGGTCGCGGGACCGCCGGGTCGTGCGACCTGCACGGCATTGGGGCCGAACGCGCCGGTGGAGGGTGAGATCAGTGTGTTGGTTGGATCGCGCAGCGCCATGTCGACATTGGCAATGCCGGTCCATTGCACCATGATGTCGAGGCCGGTGACGTTGAAGCCGACGCTGGTGTTTTCGCCTTGCTGGATTTGTTGCTTGATCTTCTGGCGTTGCCGCTGGCCGCCGCCACCACTGCTGCCGCTGGTGTCGGCCGACTCGCCAAGCTTGTCAACGAAGGTGCGGAACTCGGCACGGGTGAGCGAAGTTTCGACGGGTGCAATGCCACCGCGCGTGCCGCCGATGGCGTCGGGCGTGGCGCCGGTCCGGGCGTACGCCAGGGCGGTCTTCGCCGAGCCGGTGGGCTTGCCGTCGCCCTGGTCGAACTGGGCAATCGCCGGCGGACGCTTCGCTTCGATCGTGCCCTTCTGCATCAGCACCGGCGGCAGTTGCTTGATCCCGCGCGGTGAAATGTTCACGTCCCGGCTGTGCCCGACCATCGCCGAATAGCCGAACGCGTCGTTGTCGCTGACCGTCACTTCCGACCCGCGCACTGCCAGCGTCGCTGACGGGGCTCGCACGGTGGAGTCGTGTTCTTCCGCGACGGCGTCGACCACGTACTTTGTGCGGCCGTATTTCATGCCGACATCGGTTTTCACCTTGTTGTCGCGGCGAATGGCGTTGAGCACTTTCACCGCGCCGAGCCGATCCACGGTGATCGTGTGATCTTTGCCGATTTTGAATTGGACGGCACTGCGCAGACCCGTTCGGATTTCCCAGCCGACGGAGATCTTCATGCCGGGCGTCACGCGCTTCCACGGATCGTTGGCGGTCTCGCGGTATTGCACGGACCGTTGCACAGCGACGACTGTGATTTCCATCGCCTCGCCGGCCTCGTCCACGGGTTGGGCGCGAAGGGACGACGTGAAGCCGAACAGGGTAACTGCAAGCAGAATGACCGAATGCTCCCAGCGAGACATGGTTCCTAACATCGGCCAATTCGGACAGCGGCTTTCCTTATTTTTGAATCCGCCGGTCCCTGATTATCGGATTGGTCACACGGTGAACTGCTCGCGCAGGATGCGCTCTTCCAGGCTGTGACCGGCGTCGAACAGCAGGTTCAAACTAATCTCGCTGTCCTCCCAGACTTCCACCTCATTCACGTCGCGGACTTCAGTCGCGTCGGCGACGGCGCTGACCGGACGTTTGAACTCTTCGAGCATTTCAAATTTCACCCGTGCGCCGCTGGGCAGAATCGCGCCCTTCCAGCGTCGTGGTCGAAACGCGCTGACCGGTGTCAATGCCAGCACGCCTGTGCCGATCGGCAGGATCGGCCCGTGCGCCGACATGTTGTACGCCGTGCTGCCCGCCGGAGTGGAGAGCATGCAGCCGTCGCAGATCAACTCCTCGATGCGCACCTGTCCGTCAATACTGATGCGCAATTTCGCGGCCTGTCGCGTCTGTCGAAGCACGGAGACTTCATTGATCGCCAGCGCTTCCTGCGACGTGCCGGCTTCACGGTACGCCTTCATTCGCAACGGATGCAGTTCGACCGATTCCGCCTTTGCCAGCCGTTCTTCCAGATCGTCTTCGTTGTATTCGTTGAGCAGGAACCCGACGGAGCCACGGTTCATGCCGTAGATCGGCTTGGGATTGTCCATGTTGCGATGCATGGTCTGCAACATGAACCCGTCGCCGCCGAGCGCGACAATCACGTCCGCGTCTTCGATCGGCCGACTTCCATATTTCGCTTCCAGATCCTTGATGGCCGCCTGCCCGTTCGGACTGCGGCTGGCTGCAAACGCAAACTTGACGCTGCTCACAACATGCCTCCGGAGAAGTTGAGGTTGATGCGTGGCAGTGTAGTGGTTCGCAGGGTGGCGGTACAATCGAATGCTCGTGCGATCCCAGCGACCGAACGATTGGCTGTGTCCATTTGGAGTTCAAACATGATGCGAATTACAACGGTCCTCTTACTCACCCTGGGCGCACTCGCACAGAGCGCTGCCGCCGAAAACTGGCCCGGTTGGCGTGGCCCGCGCGGTGACGGCTCTTCGCTCGACACCAACCTCCCTGTCGAATGGTCCAGTCAGAAAAACATCGCGTGGAAGACCGCCATTCCCGGCATCGGTCATGCGTCGCCGATCATCTGGAACGATCGCATCTTTCTCGTCACCTGTCTGACCGAAGAAGACCAGCGCGACCTGATCTGTATCGATCGAAAGTCGGGCAACATCCTCTGGCGCAAGACCGTGCTCGTTTCGCCGCTCGAACGCAAGCATCGCCTCAACAGCTACGCCTCGAGCACGCCCGTCACCGACGGCGAAACCGTCTTCGTCAGCTTCCTCGACAAGAAACAGATGTACGTCTCGGCGTACGACTTTGACGGTAACAAAAAATGGGAGAAGCGGCCGGGCGTGTTCTCCAGCGTGCACGGCTATTGCGCCAGTCCCATCCTCTACAAAGACACCATCATCATCAACGGCGACCACGACGGCGATGCGTACATCGTTGCACTCAAAAAAGACACCGGCGAACAAGTCTGGAAAACCATGCGCGAAAACAAAACGCGCAGCTACTGTGTACCCATCATTCGCAAAATCGACGGCCGCACGCAGATGCTCCTGTCCGGTTCAAAGTGTGTTGCGTCCTACGATCCTGACAACGGCAAGCGCCATTGGATCATCGACGGTCCGACCGAACAGTATGTCGCCTCGCTCGTCTACGACGGCGAACTGATTTACCTCACGTGCGGCTTTCCGCAACAGCATTTGATGGGCATTCGCCCGACCGGCCGCGGCAATGTGACGGACAGCCACGTGGTCTGGCATCATCGCACCAAGGACGCCGCGTACGTCCCGAGCCCGATTGTGATCAACGGCTATTACATCGTCGCCGACGACTTTGGCACGGTCACCTGCTACGAAGCGAAAACCGGCAAACAGCAATGGCGCGAAAAACTGGCAAGGCATTACAGCGCGTCTATCCTCCAGGCGAACGGCCGGGTCTACCTCATCGCTGACGAAGGGCTCGAACGCAAAGACAAAGGCGTCACCCACGTCATCAAACCCGGCCCGAGACTGAACGTCGTGAAAATCAACGTGCTGGGCGAACCGGTCTATGCGTCGCCGGCGGTGTATGGTGGACAGTTGTTTCTGCGCGGGGAGAAACATTTGTGGTGCATCGGCGAACAGAAGGATTGATTCCTCGAAATCGAAAGTTGAATTCGGCTTTGTCCGAAGACTTAAAGTGGAACGGGTACCGGTCCCGCCATCCGGTGGGACGGGCGTCTCGCCCGTCATGGTTCGTGATCCGTAGTGGAAGCCCGCCATGTCTCGTCCGTCGCGACGTACCATCATTGGATGCATCATCGTTGTGTTGCTGTTGCTCGCAGCGGCGGCGTTTTTTCTTCGCCCAAAGGAACTAGTGATCACCGACGACGTGGTATACGGCCACAAGTACGGCCTTGCGATGACGTTTGATGTCTTCACGCCCCCGAACGCCAACGGGGCGGCCGTAATGTTCATTGACAGTGGCGGATGGTATTCCGTTTGGTCGCCGACATCGCAGACGCAGCATCGTTACCGGCCGTTTACCGACAAGGGGTTCACTGTTTTCGCCGTACGTCACGGCAGCAGCCCCCGTTTCGCTATCCCCGAAGCGGTCTACGATGTTCGTCGTTGTGTGCGGTTCATCCGCTTCCATGCCGAGCGATTCGGCATCGACGCCAACCGAATCGGTGTGTACGGTTTCAGTGCCGGTGGACACCTGGCGCTGATGTTGGGGACAACGTCGGAGCAGGGCAATGTAGAACTGAAAGATCCGGTCGACCGGCAAGGGCATCACGTCCAGGCGGTCGCGGCCGTCGTCGCGCCGACCGATCTGAGAATGATGATCGAAGGCGCACCCGACCGGCTTCCCGCCTATGCGGACATTCCCGCGCTGACCTTGGATGCTGACGCAGCCGCGCTCCATTCGCCGTTGCTCCATGTGACTGCGAACGACGCGCCGGCGTTACTCCTGGCAGGTGATGCGGACGATCTGGTGCCCGTTGAACACAGCCGAAACATCCGTCAGGCGTTTCTGCGAGAGAACGTTGCGTGCAAGCTCGTGGAGTTTCCCGACACTGGTCACGAATTCAAAGGTGAGACTCGAACCCGGGCGATCAACGAAATGATCGCGTGGTTCGAGCGACACCTCTTGGACTAACGTGTGATCCCCCTGATTCCGCGTTCACGAGATTGCACGTTGTTCGTAAATTGTTTATAATGCGGGGTTGCCTTTCCCGGCGCGGTTGATGCGCCAGATTTTGGGGATCCCGACATGTCTGATGCCAACCCAACCGTCGATCGGTCCGTCGCGGTCCGGCTGTGGAATGCTTTCCTTTTGGGCATTCGCTCCGTCACGGGCGCGGTTCGCGGGTCTGTGAATTGTGCCCCGGTGTGGGACCGGCATGTCCGGCCGGTGATGTCCGGACACGCTGCGGACATGGTCCGGACACGTTCCGGACATGATTTCATGTCCGGCCGGACATCCAGACCGGCGTTTTTGGGCGAAAAACAAAGGTGGCGTGTCCGGGGGTTATCCCTGAATGGCTGCTTAAACTATTTTGATCAATACGTTTATAACGTATTTTGGAATCGATGGGGGGGAGGGGGGTATGTCCGGACATGTCCGCTTGTCCGGCAGTGTTACCCATTTCGGCACAGTGATTGCATCTTGTCAAGATACAAGGCAGTCTGGTGCGCGTTACTTGTGCAAACACATCGTTCCAGCGTTTTTCTGCCTAAATATTGGTCAGATTCGAGTCGCACGGGAGGCATCGGCTCGGAGTGAAAGCTACCGGTCCCGATTCGGGTGGTTTTCCGGTTCCGCCTCCACATCAAGTGGCAACGACGTTGGCCGTTCCGTCGGCGTGGTCGTCCAGTATTCCCTGATCGACGGCCTATTGGCGGTGGTCGTTGTGATCCGAATCCCGTTTCACGCCTCAATGACGAGGCCAAAGACAAAGGAGTCTTCCCATGAAAATGCGATGGAGCGGCTGGCTGACAGCCCTGCTGGTGATCGTAACCGGCTCATTCGCGATGGCGCATACGCCGGAACAGGCGGCTGAGAAAATCAACAGCGGTGACACCGCGTGGATGATCGTCGCCGCCGGTTTGGTGCTCTTCATGACGCCTGGTTTGGCGTTTTTCTATGGCGGCCTGGTTCGCCGCAAGAACGTGCTCAGCGTGCTCATGCAATGCTTCATGTGCATGTGCCTGATGACCGTGCTGTGGGTGACGGTGGGCTACAGCCTGGCGTTCGGCGGCGAGGGCGGGTTCATCGGTGATATGAAGTTCGCCTTCATGGCCAACGTGGGTATGGATCCGCGCGACGGCGACACCATCCCGCATGTGTTGTTCATGATGTTCCAAGGCATGTTCGCGATCATCACGCCGGCGCTGATACTGGGGGCCTTTGCCGAGCGGATGAAATTCCTGGGATTCACCGTGTTCTCAGCTATTTGGTTGTTGGTTGTCTATTGCCCGGTTTGCCATTGGGTTTGGGGCAATACAGACAAGTCTCTTGCGGATACGTTTTGGGGCCTCGGTGCAGATGGTGCGCTCGACTTTGCCGGCGGCACGGTCGTGCACATCAACGCGGGCATCGCGGCGTTGATGGCGGCGTTTGTGCTTGGCAGACGTCAAGGCTACCCAGAGCGCATCAGTCCGCCGCACAATCTTCCTTTCGCCGTATTGGGCGCCGGCATGTTGTGGTTTGGCTGGTTTGGTTTTAATGGTGGCAGCGGACTCAAAGCAGACCCAACCGGCGCGAACGCCTTGGTTGTCACGCATGTTGCGGCCTCCGCTGCGGGTCTAGCATGGTCGTTGATCGAGTGGATTCGCGACGGCAAGCCGACGTGTCTTGGCATGATTACCGGTGCGGTGGCGGGTCTTGTCGCCATCACACCAGCGTCCGGGTACGTGGACGTCATGGGCGCCTTGGCGATTGGTTCGATCGCTTCCGTACTGGCGTACATCGCGGTGGCGTTCATCAAGGAGAAGTGCGGCTACGACGATTCGCTGGACGTGTTCGGCGTGCACGGTGTGGCCGGCTTGTGGGGCGCCATCGGCACGGGCATCTTCTGCCTGACCGAAAACTTCGGCGGCGACATTGAAACCCGTGGTGCTCAAATTGCTGTGCAGTTCAAAGCTGTGATCTACACGTTGGTTTATTCCGGCGTCGTGTCGCTGATCCTGTTGTTCCTCATCGACAAGACCATCGGGCTCAAGGCGTCGTCGGAGAATGAACGCGTCGGTCTCGACCTGACCGAACACGCGGAACACGCTTACACGCTGGTTGACTGATTCCCTGTTTTTCAAGGATTTTCACGCTTACGATCGGAGAACTCACTATGAAATACATCGTGACCGTCATCCAGCCGGACCGTTTGAACGACGTGCTGGATGAATTGGATAAACATGACATTCACCTGGTTACCGTGACGCAGATTATGGGTCACGGCCGACAGAAGGGCGAAGCGGAGGTGTACCGCGGCCACAAGGAAGCGGGCCGATTGCTTCGCAAGTTGAAATTGGAGATCGGCGTCAACGATGAATTCGTTGAGCCTTGCATTGAAGCGATTACGAAATCCGCGAGGACCGAGCGCATTGGTGACGGCAAGATTTTTGTTCTGCCGTTGGAAGAATGCGTGCGCATCCGAACGGGCGAACGTGGCAATGAGGCGATCGGTTGACCGGTCGCCGAAACAGAACGGTCCCGCACCCAATGGGGGGTCGGGACCGTTCGTTTTTTCTGTTTTTTCATTCGCTCTTTGACAAGTGAATACGTGCGATTCAGATCCAGATCACGTGGGGATCAGAACGGCACCATCACGCCGAGATAGACCATGGCGCCGTCGTAACCGGGGTTGCGGTCGCCGCCGGTCTTGCCGGCGTTGGAAATGTGATGCCAACGCACGCCGCCCATGAGTCGGCAGCCGTTGAAGAGGTCGTAGGCCGCGCCGACACCGACTTGCGGCGTGAAGTTTTGATGGGTGCCGACTTGCGGGAAGTTTTCCTCGAACCAGATCATGCCCACGCCGCCCTCGGCGAAGATGGTCAGGTCGCCCCAGTTGCAAAAATGCCAGCGGGCGAGCAGGTCGAAGCCAACGGCGTAGCCGTCGCCATCGGGTGCGGTGAAGTCGGATTCCACGTCGCCGAACACACCCTCGAAATTGACCGAGATGTGGTCCCAGAGGTAGTAGCCGAATCCGATGTGGCCGAGGTAGAGTTCGCCGGCGTCATCACCGAAGGAGGCCGAGCCGTACGCCTGGAAGGTCCAACTTCCCTGGAGGAAATCGGCGGCTTTGGCTTGGTTGGGCATGCCGGCTTTGTCGGCGGCTTCAACGCCCTCGGCAAACGTCAACCGCAAGGTCGTGTCGAACTCGACCGTTTCGGCGACGGCATCGGTTGACACCTCGGCCCGCGCGTTCGTCTGTGCGAACGCAATGACGACCAGACTGAAAGCCAGCAACGAATGAAACGTCATCTTCTTCATATGGACGTGCCCCTGATGCAAGGTTTGGAACATGATACTGAAACCGATTGGGTGAACAAGGCCTGGCGGCTGACCATTTCACCACCGAGCTTCTATCGACAACAGTCGACAGATTCATCACAAACCTTTCCACCTTGTCAGATAATTTCATCAGTTCAGACGCTACACCCGGATTTATGGCAATATACTTTCCTATGAGCACGACCACAGTTGCACGGAAGCAGCGGCCGACGTTTGACGCCCAACGGGGCGAATTGGCCAAACTGTTTGACAAAGTACCGCCGCACGCCTTTGAGGCTGAATGTGCGGTGCTGGGCTCAATGATCCTCGATTCACGCGTGATCGGCGATGTGATTGAAATCATTACCGGACCGGAGGATTTCCACCATCAGAAACATGGCGCGGTCTTCGACGCCCTGAAGTATCTCTACGATCACCAGGAATCGTTCGACATCATTCAGGTCAAGCAGCGGTTGGCTGACGCGGCCATGCTCGAGCAGGTCGGCGGGGTGGAATACCTGATCCGTCTGGGTGAATCGGTGCCGGACCCGACCAGCGCGGCTCACTATGCGCGGATCGTCCGAGAGAAATCGATCCTGCGAAGGCTGATCGATGCGACCGGGCAGGTGTTGTACGACTCGTACAACAGCCGCGAGCCGGTGATGGATTTGCTCGACCGTGCGGAGCAGGCAATCTTCGACATCGCGGAGAAGACGGCCGGTAGCGGCGACATCGCTCATCTGAATGTTTTGCTTCAGGAAACGTATGCGAGACTGGAGGCGCAGGAAGGCCGAGATATCACCGGCATCGCGACCGGGTTCATCGATCTCGATCAGATGACCAGCGGTTTACAGAACGGCGAGATGATCATCCTCGCAGCGCGTCCTTCGATGGGCAAGACGGCGTTTGCGTTGAATGTCGCGGAGCATGTCGCGGCTGTTGAACACATGCCGGTCGCCGTGTTCAGCCTGGAAATGGGTAAACAACAGTTGGCGCAGCGTCTGCTCTGCTCGCGCAGCGGCGTGGACTCCAATCGCCTGCGACGAAATATGCTTCGCGACGACGACTGGCCTCGCTTGCACCAAGCGGTGGGCGAGTTGAGTGAAGCGCCGTTTCTGATCGACGACACGCCGGGACTGTCGCTGCTGGGTTTACGCGCCAAGGCGCGGCGATTGGCGAAACAGCATCACATTCGCATGATTGTGATCGACTACATGCAACTGATGAGCGCGCCGGGGGCCGAGTCGCGGCAACAGGAAGTGTCGGAGCTGTCACGCGGCATTAAGGCGCTGGCCCGTGACTTGGAGTTGCCGGTGATCTGTCTGAGTCAGCTTAATCGTGCGGCCGAGCAACGTGAAGGCCATCGCCCGCGCATGAGCGACCTGCGTGAATCGGGTTCGATCGAACAGGA
>JANQKH010000286.1 GCA_028281215.1 Phycisphaeraceae bacterium
GCTGGATTTGGACATTCTGTTGTTCGACGATCGTGTGATCAAACATGATCGCTTGACCGTGCCGCATCCTTTCATGCATGAACGATTGTTCGTGCTTGATCCGTTGTCGGAAATTGCCTCCGAAGTGGTTCATCCAGTTTTCCAATCCACGATTGCCGAACTTCGAAGCAGACTTGATGGCGAATCGTGAACTTGCCGGGATGCGGTCACGCGCCGATCCGCGCTGTGCATTCATCGACCAGTGAAGGATCGATACCCAGCATTTCCAGCATGACGCAGATGTCGACTGCGGATTCAAACGCCACGCCGACTTCATGGACATGCCGCGTCAGATGTCGGCAGCGCGCGACGTTGCCGCGCAGGCGGAAGCCGCTGTCTTGTTTGGAAAGCATGGTGAGCACGACATGGGTATCGGGATGAATATAGGCGCCATGGAGAAAGCCGATACCGGTCGAACTGAGGTCGAAGCATTTGACCATATGTTTGACCGGGCGATTGTCCGTCCGTTGGATTTCGCAGACCAGACGGATGGCGTTGCCCAAATGCACGCGTCGCGCCTCCCGGCGCTCAACCATTTGAGACTGACCCGATTGCGCGGTCGCGTCGTCCCGCGCGTCCTTGGCCAGCGCGGTCAGGCGAGACAACTCGTTGGGTGACAACCGAAGCAGATCGGTGCAGCCGTCTTCAATCGTGGTTGTGGAATTCATCGCATGATCTCCTGCCCCATATGGAATTATCGAATGTCGATCAGGAAGCGATGAGCCGGTTGAGCCGATTTCCCAAACTCCTTCATTCGCCGCGAAAGCTGTATCGATGCCAGCGATCCTGCCGATCGCACCGTCTGGGTAAACCCAGGCTGGTATAACCCCGCGCCGTTGCCTAACTTGCATTTTCACGGTTTGCCTGTCATGCTTCATTGTCCTTCCTCGTTCCATCCCGCCCTCACTCGGCCGCATGGAGGCTCCGATGACATTCTCCGAATTGTTCCCTTTTGAAGCGATCAAAGAAAGCTTCAGCGATCCGCAGCGGCTGCATGCCATCATGGTCCATGTGCCCATCGGTGCGACGATCATCGGGTTGCTGTTGACGTTGGGTGTCATCATCACGGGAAGCAAAGCCTCCGGGTTGAGGTGGTCCACGGTGTTCATTTACCTGCTCGGCACGCTCGCCGCGCTGTGGGCGGTGCAGACCGGCGACGAAGCCGAACACCATCTGTTGGTCGAGCCCGCGGGCTCCGCGCTCGAAGCTCTCGAAAAACACGAAGAACTGGCGCGGTATTTCTGGGTCGGGCTTGCCGCGACCGCGCTGCTGATCATGCTCAGCGGCATTCGGGTTACATGGTTTAAGACCATCGTGTTGCTGCTCGCCCTGGTCACCGCGCTCGGTAGCACCGTATGGGTCGGCGCTATCGGGCACCACGGCGGCGACATGGTCTTCCGACACAGCATCGGCGTGCCTAGTGCCGGACCGATCGGAACGTCTGATGACAGTGACGATCCAACCAAGGACAGCGATCCGGACAAGGACGGTTCACCGACCAAAGACAGTGCGCCAACCAAAGATGCTGAATCGAAAGACGCCAAAGACAGTTCCTCCGATGTTAAGGATGCGCCAACCAAAGACGCGAATCCTGGTGAACGCAAGCTGCCGGACGTGACCAAGAAAGACGCCACAATCTTTGACTGATCCGCCGAGTTGCGGAACCATCACGTATTGCAAGGCCCGCCAGGATCACCACACGGGCAACAACCGCTGGGCGGACAGAAGTCCGGCGAACCACTACTGATCGCCACCTTGCTCAGCGCACGTTGCGTGCGTTTGCTGCCGCAATGCTCGCAAACCATCGGCTCATCCGCGTCCGCCATGCGGCGAATCGCTTCGGTTGACTGTTCGCAGTCGTTACAGACGTATTCGTAAACAGGCATGTGGACTGGCTCCTTTTTGTGATGCGGTTTGACGTGTCAATCATATGCTTGCATCTCGCATCGAATCGGCAATCTGCGATCGCCCGCTAAACCTCCAACTTCGCACTTCCAACGCGCATCATTCGTCTCCTTTGCCTCGCACGTTCCAGTTTTCGTCGACAAACATGTTCAAACCCGGATCCGCGATCACCCCGTCCATGCGTTTGGCCGCGTGTTTCGTGATGAAATCCATGTCCAGTTCCACGCCCCAGCCGGGACCGGCCGGCAGGGCGAATTGTCCGTCGGTTACCTTCGGGTAGGGCGAGCCGCACGCCTGGATTGATTCGTCGACGAAATCGTTGAAGTGTTCGAGGATTCTGCCGTTGCGGAGTGTCGCCATCAGGTGCAGCGCAGCGGTGGTGGACACAATGCCGCCGACGTTGTGCGGTGCGACGACCACCGAATACGTCTCGGCCGTCGAGGCGATCTTTTTCACTTCCAACAGTCCGCCGCACTGGTTGATGTCCGGTTGAATGATATGCACGGTGCGCTGCTCGAACAGATCACGGTACTGTGCCGCGCGGTAGAGCCGTTCGCCGGTCGCGATCGGAATCGACGTGTGCGCCGCCACATGTTGCAACGCGCCGGCATCTTCGGGGCGACAAGGCTCTTCAATCCAGTCGGGTTTGAACGGTTCAATCGCTTTGGCGATCTCGACCGCCTGGTGCGGCGCGAATCGGCCGTGCATCTCAATGAACATCTGGTTGCCGAAACCGATCGTGTCGCGCACGGCTTCGATCAGTTCGATCGACTTCATGAATTCGCCGCGAGACAGTTCGAGATCGCCGTTGCCGAAAGGGTCAAACTTCATCGCGCGATAACCTTTGGCGAGCACGCGCTTGGCGGCTTTGATGAACGGCTCGGGCTCGCGCTCGACGGTGTACCAGCCGTTGGCGTAGGCGGGGACACTGTCGCGCACCTTGCCGCCGAGTAGTTGATACACCGGCCGGCTCGCCGCCTTGCCGATGATGTCCCAGCACGCCATCTCGACCAGCGCCAAACCCGTCATCACCACCTCGCCCGCCGAGCCGAAGTCGAGCAGGGTGAAACGGCGGTACAAGTCCTCGATGTCGTGCGGGTCGTGACCGACAATGTGCCGGCGGACGTCGCGCACGTATTCGCAAACCGTGTGCGTCTTGCCGACCACCCTCGCCTCGCCGACGCCGGTCAGTCCGGTGTCGGTTTCCAACACGAGATACGTCAGATTCCGCCAGGGCGTGCCAACGACAAAAGTGTGAAAGTCCGTGATCTTCATGTTCGCGTTTCACCTCCGGGTGCAGGAAGGCTCGCAAGTGTAGCGAGGCCCGGCGACGAGATTCCCGATGGATCTATAGGTGCGCCCGCGAAGATACGCTACGGCTCGCGATGTCCGGACATGGGGGTACCCAAAACCTTCGAAATTAGGGTTTAACGTATTTATCAGCAATGACTTAAGTCTATGTCCGTCCAAAATGTCCGGACGTCCGGGCCCTGTTTTTCGTCCAAAAACGCCGGTTTTCATGTCCGGAATCATGTCCGGAACGTGTCCGGACATGTCCGGCGGACATGGATCGACGATATCTGTGCGCACAAATATCGTCACGCAGCACAAAGGTGACAGCCCAGTGCCTCTTCGATTTTCATTCTGATTCCTTACAAAAGACACAACCGACACCGGTATGAGACTTCCGAGATGGTGCTTCACGCCGTTACGTTTTTCCAACTGTCGAATCAACCCAGATACCTCCGGTGAAAGACGTGTCCGCACCGATCGCGCGGAACGGTCCATTATACCGAAATCCAAACAAAATACGAGTATAAGTATTAATTTAGAACAGTTAAAGCACAGAAGAAAAGCGAAGACGATCAGGACTGTGTGCTATGGCTGGTTTGGGATTGGTTGCCGGCATCACCGAAACATCACGGCACTCAACTCTGCTTTGTAGTTTGTTTCGAGGAAACGTTGCAAGGCGTCGATTGAACCGAGGATGTCGGCAGCCGTGGTGTCCGAACGATGAGCGATGGACAGCATCGGTTTGAGGCGCGACACCACATGCGGCCGCGTCGCGCGGTCCCAGCGATTGCCGAAGTGAACGGCGGCGCGCTTTTGATCCATGATGATCACCACCATGATGCCCATCGGCGCCGACTTGAAGTGGTCGCGATACAGCGCCTCGGCCAAACCATTTGGCGTGACTTGCGGTTTGCCGTGAATGTCCAACGGCACCTGATCGGTGGTGACCACCATCAACGGCATGTTGGATTTGGTTTGCAGGTAGAACTTGCGAAGCCGCCAGAAGATGGATTCCAGAGTGTCTGATTTTAATGCGTCGGCGGCGTCGATGACAAACGTGCCTCCGTTGGGCGTTTGATCCCAGAGTCCCGGTTCCTTGTCGCCGGTGATCATGACGGAAATCAGATTTGCCGAGTCGTCGGTCCACGGCAGGTTCGGTTGGAGCGGATTGACCTTGGCGTTGGCGCTGAGTTTGAATTGTTCAAAGTCCCAGACGTCGCCGTTCCTTGTCGCCAAAGCCCATCGGGCGCGCTTGGTGCCGAGCAGGACGGCGTCGCCTTTGGATTGAATGGTGCGGACTTGGTACTGCCGCGACCCGGCGATGCCGCGCACCACCGGGTAAAGATCAAGGAAGTTGTTGGAGATATGGAACGCGATGATCCCGTCCGGTTTGAGGTGATCGTGATAGATGTCAAACGCTTCCTGCGTGATCAGGTGCAACGGGATCGCGTCGCTACTGAAGGCATCGATGGCGAGCAGGTCAAACTTCGGGAATGTGTCAGCCCGCCGCTCCTTATCGAGCACCACACGCGCGTCGCCGATGACGACCTCGGTTTTTCCCCTGCATCGATCGAGGTAGGTGAACTGTTCGCGCGCGATGCGACCGACGTCTTCGTTGATCTCATAAAAGCGCACGGTGTCATTCGGACGCGCGTACGTCGCAATCGTGCCGGCTCCCAATCCGATCACGCCGATGCGCAAGCCGTCGGTGTTGCCTTCCTGTTCCCGTTGCTGTGCGAGGTAGCGCAATGCGATGGCGACGCCGCTGCGATGGCCGTAGTACGCCGTGGGCCAATCCTGTCGGTCGGTGTTTAGAAACTGAAGACCGTGGACGGTTTGTCCGTGCACGAGTTGCCGCATCGGGCCGCGATAATGATCCGGCGATTCCTGGACATGTAGCACGCCGTAGAACGAACGCGATGTTTCTACGTCGACCAGTGACTTGTTGTAAATCTGCAACAGCAGGCTCGCCGACAGCGCGAGCGCGATGACGATGCTGCACATCGCCGCCAGCTGTTGGTGTTGTTGCTTCATTATGGAGAAATTGGACCGCCACAGGCTGATGACCGTGAGCACGCTGACCATCGCCCAACTGAGGTGGTATTCCCAGTAGTCGGCGAACAGGAGCGGCGCAAGCACGGCCGCGATCATGCCGCCGACCGCGCCGCCCGCAGCAATCAGCAAATAGAACCGTGTCAAGAATCGAGGATGCGGCTTCGAGCGCACCAGTTCGCCGTGGCAAACCATGCACGCCGCGAACATCGCCACCACGTAAACCACCAACTGAACCCGCATCGGAATGCTGCGAATGTCATGCAGCATCCAGTTGATCAACACCAGCGATACAGCCGTCAACGGCACGTACAACAGTCGGCGGTACCAGCGATCGTGGTCAAAGCAGATGATGAACGTGATCAGGTAGACCGCTAGCGGCAGAATCCAGAGCATGGGCACGACGGTCAGATCCTGGCACAGTTGATTGGTCGTCGAAAGGAGCATCAGCGAACCGGCGGCCGCAAGGGCGATCCACAACGCCATGGTTCCGAACGTCGGCGGAGTATCTCTTTCAGGTGACGCGCTCGCGGACTGTTCGTTCGCGGCGGTGTTGCTCTTTTTGGTTTTCGGTTTCGCATCGCCCACCGGCTCGGTTTGGATTGTGGTGTCGCCGGCGGTTTGGCTGAATTGGCGCCCGCACCAGGCGCAAAGCAACACAAACGCCACGAACCCGCCGGACCACGCCCAGCCTTGATGCTTGACCGTCCACACGCGCTCAAACAAGAACGGGTAACTGATCAGCGCCAACAACGACCCGAAGTTGGAAAGCGAATACAAACGGTAGGGCGACTTCGATTCAAACGCCCGGCTGAACCAGTGCTGCAACAACGGACCCGTCGCCGAAAGCAACACGTACGGCGGACCAATCTTGATCAGCAGCAACAGCAGAATGCGCACCGTCGGCGTGCTGACTGATTCACTTCGCCAGGAATCGTCGACCGATCCAACCGGAAGCAACAGTAGCGACGCCGCCAGCAACACGAGGTGGAGGATCACCTGCCGCGACGGTCGCAACCGTTCGGTGATCACGTGCGCGTAGGCGTACCCACCGAGCAGGCCGGCCTGAAAGAAGAGCATACACGCGGTCCACACGCCGGCGCCGCCGCCGAACAGCGGCAGGATCGCCTTGCCCATCAGGGGCTGAACCTGAAACAGCAAAAAGGCGCTGAGAAAGATGGCCAGTGCAAACGCGATCATTCGATTGTCTCTTGGTTTCGCTTCGCCCTCAAAAGGGAGCATTCGGCGTCCGAAGGCCCGACGAAATATTACCAAACTTAAGTGACTTTTGCAGAACTCGTGGCGACGTGGCAACGCGCTGAATGATGTGGGTTTTTATGGGACATCGATGAACGATTTGATGCGACGACCTTGCCGCTGGTGCGAGCGCAGAGGGTCCAAGTTAATATGCGCCGATGCGTTTCAATGCCCGGGCGACCATCATTCTTTCTTCCCTGATTCAGTTGGCGATGGGCGGCTACATGCTGGTCAGCGTGTTCCGCTCCGGCGATCTGAGCGTGTCCCCGTGCTCGCTGCCGTTCGTGATGTCGATGGCGGCGGTCGGCGGGTTGGTCGTGCA
>JANQKH010000301.1 GCA_028281215.1 Phycisphaeraceae bacterium
GGCGAGGTGGTCACGCCCGCGGGCATTGCCGCCGTGCCGGGCGCGTCGGCCGACTTTGCATTGAATACCAAAGCGTCGGACCCCGATCGCCGCACCAAATTGTCGCAATGGATCACGCACGAGGACAACGCCCTGTTCGCCCGCGTGATCGTCAACCGCATATGGCACTACCATTTCGGTACCGGCATCGTCGACACGCCCAGCGATTTCGGCGTCAACGGCGGCAAGCCGAGCCATCCGCAACTGCTCGACTGGCTCGCCGGCGAAATGATCCGGCGCGGCTGGAGCATGAAACAGATGCACCGGCTGATCGTCACCTCGGCGACGTACCGTCAATCTACCAAAGCAAACAGTACGGCAATGAAAATCGATGCCGACAACCGTTTGTTGTGGCGCATGTCGCCGCGCCGGTTGGAAGCGGAAGCCTTGCGCGACGCCATTCTTTCTGTATCCGGCCAGTTGAACAAAACGGTCGGCGGCGTCGGCTACCGCGACGTGCGTGAATACAAATACAAAGGCAGTCACTTTTACGATCCGATTCAGCCAACCGGGTCGGTCGCGAATCGCCGCACGGTGTATCGCTTTGCCCCGCGCGGCGCAAAGAAGACGATGCTGGACACGTTTGATTGTCCAGATCCCTCCGCAATGGCGCCGAATCGCGCGGTGACCACCACTCCGTTGCAGGCGCTGACCCTGATGAACAACCCGTTCGTACTGACCATGGCCGATCGCTTTGCCGCACGCGTGCAGGATGAAGTGAAGGATGTGGAAGGGCAGGTCAAACGAATCTATGAGTTGGCATATGGTCGGCCGGTGACAAACGAGGAATTGGCGGATGCAAAGGCGTTTGTCGCGGAACACGGATTGGCTGCATTCTGCCGTGTCGTGTTCAACAGCAATGAGTTTTTGTATGTGCAGTGAAGTCGAGTACGGGGTATCACACTTTGACTTTGCAAATTGTGAGCGTCAGAGTTAAGGCCTTGGCGAAACAGAAGGTCAAACCGATGATTAAACACAGCATGAAACCCAAGCAGCCTACCCGCCGCGATTTATTCGGCTGGGTCGGCAACGGTCTTGGCGCTGCGGGGCTGATCAGTTTGCTTTCACAAGACGGCATGGTGCGCGCTGACACAGACAAAGCAGGCGCCTCGCGCTCCAGAACACATCATCAAGCCAAAGCCAAGCGCGTGATTCACATCTGCCTGATCGGTGGGCTCAGCCATATCGATTCGTTCGACTACAAGCCGGACATGGCGAAACATCACGGCAAACCGCTTAACGACGGGGGCAACAAGCCGGAGACGTTTTTCGGCAAGGTTGGACTGATCCGTAAGCATGATTGGGCGTTCAAACAGCGCGGTAAAAGCGGCCTGTGGGTGTCGGACCTGTTCCCGCACATCGGCGGCATGGCGGACGAACTGACGGTGATCAATTCGATGGTCGCAGACTCAGCGAATCACACGCCCGCCACCTTCGAGGAAAGCACGGGCTTTCGGCTCAACGGTTTTCCCACGATGGGCGCCTGGGTTGCGTATGGCCTCGGTAACGCGACGGACGAGTTGCCGGCGTACGTCGTGTTGCCGGATCCGCGCGGATATCCGCCGGGCGGTACGATCAACTGGTCGAACGGTTTTCTGCCGGCGCAACATCAGGGTGTCGCGTTTGAAACGAAGGGCCAGCCGATCGTCGACCTGTTCCCTGCGCGCAAGATTGGGGAGAAGACGGAAAACGCCAGCCGCAAACTGTTGCAGCGCATGAACGCACGGCACCTGAAGCAGCATGCCGGCGACGATGCCTTGTCCGCGCGCATGCGAAGTTATCAGCTTGCCGCGAAGATGCAGCTCGCCGTGCCGCGCGTCACTGACTTGAGCAAGGAGACGCAAGCAACGCGCGATGCATACGGCATCGGCGGCAAGGAAACCAATGACTTCGGCCGAAACTGCTTGCTTGGTCGTCGGCTGCTTGAACAGGGCGTGCGCTTTGTGCAACTGTTTTCCGGCGGTTCGTTCGGGTCGCCCCGCATTAACTGGGACGGCCACGAAGACATGCGCCGCAATCACAACCGTGAAGCCAAACGCATCGATCAGCCTGTTGCCGCGCTGTTGCATGATCTGAAGCAGCGCGGCATGTTGGACGACACGCTCGTGTTGTTCACCACGGAGTTCGGTCGCACACCGTTTACGCAGTCGGCGGCGAACACGGTGGGCGCCGGCCGCGATCACAACATGTACGGCTTCAGCGTGTGGATGGCCGGCGCGGGGCTGAAAGGCGGCATCAGGTACGGCAAGACCGACGACATCGGCTGGAAGTCGGTCGAAAAACCCGTGCA
>JANQKH010000313.1 GCA_028281215.1 Phycisphaeraceae bacterium
CTGCCGTATGCTTGCATAAAAAATTCGCGATCTTCGGGTGTCATCTTGAAACAGATACGCTTCAGATCCGCCATACGCTCGCGAAACTTTCGTTTGCCGTCCACACGTTGAAGTTTCGATGCTTTGGCCGCTGCTCGCAGCAAGTGCTTGTGAAATCGTTTGTCGTTGACGTCGCGTTGCTCATCGTCCGCTCCGACGCTGTGCATGAACGCCAGTGAACTCAACAGCGCGAAAGATACGCACGCGTTTCGGATCGTCGACATGTTCGTGCTCCTTGTTTGGTGGTTGAGTTAGCGTAGCACGCGATCGATGTTGATCATGTCACGCGATTGTCACGACGGCCACACACCGTCACGGACGAAACAAAACACCCCGCATGAAAGCGGGGTGTTTCGTAGGTTCGTTCGGCCGATCAACTGTCCGCCGGCTTCTTCTTTTTCTCTTTCTTCGGGCCCTTCTTCTTGCCTTCGGCCGCCAATTTCTTGAGCGTTTCTTTCTGCTCGTCGGTCAGCACGGCCATGATTTTGTCTTTGCCGGCCTTCATCGCGGCCTTCTTGGCTTCCTTGCTGCCAGCGGCCTTGACCGCTTCGCGGGTTTCCTTCTGAATGGCTTTGATCTGCGCCTTTTGGTCCTTGCTCAAATCAAGCTTCGAAAAAGCGTTGGCGCGGCCTTTGCCCTTGCCTTCCTTTTTCTTCTCTTCCGGCGCAGCGACGGTCATCGATACCGTCAACAACGAAACAAGCACAAACGCGAACAGTGATTTGGGATTCATGTCGAACCCTTTCCTCGTTGTGGACCCCGTCGGTCCTATGTGAGTTTGGGGCGGTCGGCGTGACCATCACGGCCTTGCCCCGCAATCAGTTTTCAACGCCTGACGGACGTGATCATTGCACGCCTGCCTGCGATCCAGTCACATTTTTTCAGCTCGGACTCATCGCCGGAACCCTTTCTACACCGCCTGCTTTGCAATGTTCACATAACAATGCACGTGCGGCAGAATGCGGTAATTCCAGACAAAGCCGGGCCCTTCCAGCCGCCAGAAGTGCCACGGCTCTTCCGGGTCGCCCAGTTCATCGCGGTAGAACGCCAGGTGGATCTTGTCCATGCCGCCGTTGGCTTTGATCAGTTCCATCACTTCATCGCCGTCCTCTTTGCGATACGGCGAAAGCACGTCGCGCATCACGTTGGCCACCAATTTCTGCTGGTCAGCCGACAACGCACTGTACGCGATGCCCGGCCGAGCCTCGCCCGCTTTACGGAAACGAATCGACTTGGCATGTTCACCCGGGCTGCCATCGAGTGCCGCCGCCTTGCGCTGCTTGCCGTCGAGTGCATCAAACACGCTTTGCACACTCTTGGTCTGGTAGTTGAACACGTTGGCTTTCGAGTAACCGCGCTTGAGGTGACCGTAGTAAAGCGGCCCGCCGAACGCCGTGCCCGGTTCGCTATTGCCGTCGCAGCGGACGGTCAGGTGATGCCCTGTGAAAAGCCAGGCGAATTTTCCATCACCGGACGGGTCGCCGAAGATGTGCGCGGCGCAGTTGTCGAACGTCTTGCTGTTGTCCCATGTGCCCGCCCGACTGATACGATGGAAGCCGTCATCGCCGTTGCAGATCGAACGCACAATCCGCTCGACCAGTTCGGTTTGCGATTTGGTGTAAACGTCTTTGATGCGCTGGTTCTTGTACGGGCCGTTGTACATCCCCAAGCGCGCCGGCATCTTCCTGTTGCCGCCTTCGTTCCAGGGTCGCATAACGGTTTTCTTCTGTTCGTCGGTCAGCGTCGAGTGCAGTTCACGAATCAGGGCTTCCGCCGGCTTGGGTTGCTTGGCTTTCGCGACCGTCTTCACCTTGGCCTTGGCAGTCGATGCGTTGGATAACAGGGCGTTGAACGCGACCAGCGCCGCCGCCCCGCCGCCGACCGCTTTCATAAAGTCACGCCGCGCCGGCGGCGCGGTTTCCACACATGCCAGTTCCTGGCTCGAGCGAATAACCTCAGCAGGATCCACGCAATCGGGGCAGTAAGGTGTTTCACGCATGCACATGATGAGTTCCTTTCAAGTGGAATGACTCCATTCTAACGCGGGAGAAACCGGAACCTTGCAATGGCGTTTGGGATGGAAGTTGTTGCAGGCGGCGCAGTTTTCGGCGAACGATGTCCACGAGCCACGACGCGTCATCGCAGGCGATGTCCAGCAACTTTCCACCGTCCAGTTCAATGCATGTCCCCCGCGACGAAACGTCGCGGCTCGCGGGGCGCGCACAAGTGTGCATGTCCGGACACAGGGGGTACCCCAAGACCCCAGAAGTGGATTTAAATCATTCATAATCATGAAGTTAAATCCATGTCCGGCCAAAATGTCCGGACGTCCGGGCCTCGTTT
>JANQKH010000330.1 GCA_028281215.1 Phycisphaeraceae bacterium
GACCGAGCCGATTAAAGGCGACTCGGCCGACGCGATCCGCGACGCCGTCAAGAAGCAATACCAGCAAGCGATCCTTTCTTTCAGCGACGAGGAAAAGTACGCTATCACGGCTTGTCTGCGCGCCCTCGAGCCAACCTTCAAGAAACACTATCCACTGTTGGTCAAAGTGGACTGGCGATTGATCAAAAAGTCGAACAGTCTCGAAAGCGCCGCGCACTTCACGCGCGAGGATTGCATCGTCCTGTCCGAAAGCTACACGAGGCATGCCCTGCGTTGGTACAAACGATTGGTCAAGGGTGAAGTCAAGCAAACCATTTTCGTCACCCAACTGGCGCGGCTGCTTTTGCATGAACAGATGCACGTGTTGCAACGGCTCTATCCGAAACGGTTTGCTGAACTCTACACGCAACACTGGGCGTACATCCGCGCGACCAAAATCGACGACCACCCCTGGCTTGCCGAGCGTCGCGCGGTGAATCCGGACGGCGTGGATCTTGGCTGGGTGCATGCGGTTGAGGAAGACGATGCAACCGCCCCGAGAGGCGAATCACACCCGCATTACATCTGGCCACAAGTGCTTTACAAAACGACGGAAGGGCACCCTCGGCTGTTTCGCCACACGGTGATGGTGGGCGTGTTCGTGCACCCGTCGGACGAGGGATTCAAGGTGGTTACCGATAAGGACGGCCTGCCGGTCTACAAGCCACTCAAGGATCTGCCGCAGTTCACCAAGAAATTTCACTTCGGCGGCGCGTATCATCCCAACGAGGCGGCGGCAGGTGCATTGCCGCGCGTGATTCTTGAGCAATACGCGCCACTCAAGCCGTCCGCCGATCGGGCCAAAATACTCAAACCGTTCGTTCAATGGGCCGGCAAATACCTGCAATGAAGGGTGTGGCTGATCGATTTGCCGCGATCAGGCTCGTGTTCTAGATTACCCCTTCGTCGGAAACCCCTGCCGATCAGGAGGCCTCAGCCATGACCACGACCGCATCCCCCTTGCTGCATCAGCGCGCTTATGCCGACATGTCGCAAACGGTGTTCAATACGCCGCTGGTCAAGTTGAACCGTGTGATTCCCAACGACCACGCCGACGTCTACGCCAAGGTGGAATTCTTCAATCCGATGGCGAGCGTGAAGGACCGCATCGGCCGGGCGATGATCGAAGCAGCGGAGCGCGACGGCACGCTCACCAAAGATACACACATCGTCGAGCCGACCAGCGGCAACACCGGCATCGCGCTGGCGTTTGTCTGCGCCTCGAAGGGCTACAAACTCACGCTAACCATGCCCGACTCGATGAGCATGGAACGCCGCGGGCTGCTTCGCGCACTGGGCGCCAACCTTGTGTTGACGCCGGCGGAAAAGGGCATGAAGGGTGCGATTCAAACCGCCGCCGACATTGTCGACGCTGAGGACAACGCCTGGATGCCGCAACAGTTTGAAAACCCGGCGAACCCCGCCATCCACGAAACAACCACCGGCCCGGAAATCTGGGAAGACACGGGCGGCGCGATCGACCTGCTCGTCGCCGGCGTCGGCACCGGAGGCACCATCACCGGGGCCGGGCGTTTCCTCAAAGGCAAGAAGGCCTCCGTGCAGACCGTCGCCGTCGAACCGGTCGGCTCCCCTGTGATCTCGCAAACCATCAAAGGTGATGAACCTAAACCAGGGCAGCACAAGATTCAAGGCATCGGCGCGGGATTTGTTCCGAAGAACCTCGACATCGAAATCGTGGATCACGTTGAATTGGTCAGCAATGATGCCGCGTTCGCGATGGCGCGGCGGCTGGCGAAAGAGGAAGGCTTGTTCGGCGGTATTAGTTCCGGCGCAAACGTCGCCGCCGCCGCGCGCGTGGCTGCTCAACCCGACAACAAAGACAAGACCATCGTCGTGATCATCCCCAGCTTCGGTGAACGATACCTGTCCACGCCGGTGTTTCAGGAATACATGCAT
>JANQKH010000356.1 GCA_028281215.1 Phycisphaeraceae bacterium
GGCGAGGTACTCGGCTGGAATGTGCACCTGCAATGTGCG
This sequence comes from Phycisphaeraceae bacterium, assembly GCA_028281215.1. Taxonomy (GTDB): domain Bacteria; phylum Planctomycetota; class Phycisphaerae; order Phycisphaerales; family Phycisphaeraceae; genus JANQKH01. The sequence goes on from JANQKH010000356.1 coordinate 40, forward strand.
GGGCTGATTCGATTGCAGCACGGCGACGGGCAGATCAAACGTCGCATACACGCGGTCTTCTTCGTTGACCAGCGCCAGTTCGACGATTGCCGATAGCACCAGGTTCTGCACGCTTACCTTGGCGGACAACACCTGCCCGTCGGCCGAGTCCTTGCGCGACACGTCACTGAGTTGGACCGCGGACTGAGGCAGCGCCGGTTGAAACGAAACACTTGTTGACTGCCACGCGGGATTGCCGAGTGGGACGGCCTTGACGGTGACCAGCGCCGGTGGTTGCACCTCGCCGCCGTCCTTGGTCTTGCCGTCTTTTCTGCCATCTTTACGACCGTCTTTGCGCCCATCACGGATTCGATCTTTCTTGCCGCGATCCTTCCCCGGCCGACTGTCCTTGTTCACCCGATCTTTGGGGCGGACCGGTGTGTTGTCTTTTGTGCTGATTTGGTCTTTGGTTGTGCCGTCTTTGGTCACCGAGTCTTTGGTGACATTGTCTCGTGACGTGATGTCATCCTTGTTCGCGCCGTCCTTTTCGCCGTTGCCACTGGTGGCCATGATGACAACGACGACGATCAGCACGACCGCCAGTAATGCTCCGCCGCCGATGTAGAGCGGCATCATGGCGTTGCCCGACGCCGCGACCTTCGCTTTGGCTTTCGCGCTGGCCTTGGATTTGACCTTGGACTTGGCTTTGCTTCGCGACCGGCTTGGGCGGGGTTCCGGCTTGGACGTGCTTGCTGCCGCGATTTCATGTAGTTCAGCACTCGGCTCGGCAGCGTGTTCTGCGGGTGGGTCCGGCGTGTGGTCCGGTGCCGGCGGCGGGACCGCCTCCATCGACTCCGTGTTCGCCAACTCCTCCTCGACCGCGCGCTCCACGACCGCCACAGTGAACAAATCATCGCTGTCGAACTCCGGCTTGATTTTGACATGCCGGCGAACATTCTCAGCACGAACCTGTATCCGCGTGCCGCAGTCAGCGCACTTGACCAGCGCGCCCAGACGAATGAAAGGCGAGCGGGCGCGGTGATCACAGGATGGACACGTCAGCGTATACATGAGACGCACTTTAGCAGGCGCATCCGTGATGCACCAATAGAAACGGTTGGCGATGACCCGGTCAGAACATTGAATTTCATGAAGGCATAAAAAAACGCCGTGACGATTGGTATCGTCACGGCGTGGGTTCTTCAATTGTCAGTTCAAGAAATCGTCTTCGAGCGATTCTTTGATCTTCACCAGCGCCTTGTTCTGAATCTGGCGGACGCGTTCCTTGGTCACGCCGATGATCTTGCCCACCTGTTCAAGCGTGAGCGGCTTGGTATCTTCGACCTTGCGGGCTTTGCCCAGGCCGAAGCGGTGCTCAATGACTTCTTGCTCGATGTCCGTGAGGTCCGCACGGTTGCTGCGCATGATCGTGCGGATTTCGTCGACGCAGTCGTCCTTGTGGTCGACGCGTTTGCGGTCCATGAAGTCCGAGCGTTCGAGTTTGGGATCAAACTCAGCCGGGAAAAGCTGGCGGTACT
>JANQKH010000266.1 GCA_028281215.1 Phycisphaeraceae bacterium
GCTGCTTTGGGCGGTCGAGGGGTTGAAGTACCGCGAAGTGGCGGATGTGCTCGATGTGCCGCTCGGTACGGTGATGAGTCGGCTCTACCGGGCGCGGGCCGTGTTGAGCGAACAGTTGGCCGACGTCGCCGCCGAGCATGGCATTGCAATCGGCGAATGAAATGATGGATATGGGAACTGGTCGAATCCTGATGAAAGAGAATGGATCATCAACGCGGATGGAACAGAATCATGGCTGAGTCTGAACGAATGAACGACAAGGAAATCCGCAAATATCTGGCGGCCTTTGCCGACGGCGAACTTGACGTCGAACAGAATCTGTGCGTTTTGGAACAGATGGCGATGAACCCGCAAGCGACACGGCGGGTGATGCACCAGCAACAGTTGCGGCAGATGGTCAACCGCGCCCTGCGGGAAATGACACCCGCCGTCGATCCCGCGCTGCGCCAGCGCATCGCCGAACTGGCGCTCGAAACGGAAACAGTACGAGACGCTGAATCTTCAAATGATGTGATTGGCGCGGCGGATGGTATTGAAAAGCCGCGAAGTAATACTGCCGCACCTTCCGTATTGGCGCGCCTGACGCCGTGGTTGCCGGCCATCGCGGCGGCGATTCTGTTGGCGGCGAGCGCGGCGATCTGGTTTGTCGCTCCGCCTCGCGGCGGTACCTCCACCCCACCCGCCGTGGCCATTGTCCGCGCGCCGGATCTGCTGGATGCCAAGCGCATCAATGTGTTGGAGACCCGGCATCAAAGCTGTTCGGAGCGCATTGAATTGTTGCACAACGCTGAGCGGTTCGGTCGCGCCATCGCCGATGTGCCCAGCAAAGTGACCGGCTTCCTCGGTGAACAGACCTCGCCCATCCTTGACCTTTCCGCGTTGGGTTACGAATTCAGCGGAGCCGGCGAATGCGCCGCACCCGGCGCCCGTGCCGTGCATCTGGTCTACCGGCATCGCGATGCGCCGGTTTCAAGCGAAGCCATCAGCCTCTGGGTCCGCGCCGATCCGGAAGAGTCGATCAATGTCCAAGCCGGCAAACTGTACGAAGTGCCCCGCCCGCAATCGGCCGGCAGCATTGTCATGTGGCGCACCGGCGGTTCCGTCTACTACCTCGTTGGGGACGCGGCGGAAGAAGTGAAAAACGCGGCGCTGGCGTTGCAGTGAATCGCCCCCACGTGCCATGGCTGGCTCGTCCAGCTGTGTGGTAACTCCTGGTCTCACGCCAAGGCACAAAGGCGCGAGAAGAGTTTGTTTTGCAATCATGTCCGCATGCCATGGCTGGCTCGTCCAGCCGTGCGCCATCTCCGCATCGTCACGGCTGGGCAAGCCAGCCATGGCACACCGATTAGTCAACGCCGTCATCCCGATCTCTTCCCCCCTTCGCCTAAGCGCCTTCGCGTGAGAACAATATCCCCTCAATGCTTCAACTCGCTGTGCTTGAGTGTGAAGTCAAACACCTGTTCACCGTCAATATTCATGATCCGGTATCGCGCCGTCGGTGTTTTGCCGGTGGTGTCGAACGTGACGAGTCCGAACGACTGCTTTTTGTTGTAGGAAAACTCCGCGGCCGCCATTTCCGGATGCACATGCTGGTTGGTCAGGCGTGAGCTGTTGAATTCGTACAACGCGTAGCCGTTCGGCCGTTCAATCTTCCAAAGGTCGCTGCGATGTCGGTCGGCCGACATCAGCACGACGCCTTCAATCTTGTGCTCTGAGAGAAAATTAAAAATCGTATCGCGCTCGTGTTGAAATCCGTTCCACGTGTCCTTGCTCTTACCTTTCGCGACGAACGTCCAAGGCACGGGTGAGCAAAGCACCTTGAATGTGCCTTTCGACGCCTGGACGGTGTCGAGCAGCCACTTACGTTGCACGGGGCCTAGCATGTTTGCGCCCTTCAATTTGGGATCAGTGCGATAGTATCGGCCGTCGAGCATGATGAAGTGGACGTCGCCAATGTAAAAGTCGTACCAGCATCCGGGTTGTTTTTCGCCGCCGCCGTAACCAGGGTTGGCCCAGTTCTGCGTGAAGATGCGCCAGACCGGCCGCTTCCATTTCGGGTCATCGATCACCGGTCCGCCCCAAGAATCGTTCGTCGAAAAATCGTGGTCGTCCCAAATGGTGTATACGGGTGTGCGGGCGACCAGTTTGCGAAACTCCGGCCGCGACTGGCGGCGGTAATAACAATACTTCTGCATGTGCGGGCTGTTCGGATCGTCGATGTAAACGTTGTCGCCCAGCAGGAACAAGGCGTCGGGTTTCGATTTGGCAATCGTGTTCCACATGTGTTCATGTTCGGGCACGTACCCCGCGCCGCCGCCGAACGCAAGCGTGAACTTAGCCCCCTTGCCGCGAGGTGACATGGTTTTGAACGTCTGCCCGGGTAGCGGACGGAAATTCCGATCGAGGAAACCG
>JANQKH010000409.1 GCA_028281215.1 Phycisphaeraceae bacterium
TCATCCTTGACCTGCGTGTCCAGATTCGCCGCAAAATCATCAAGCATTTCCACCACGGAAAGGCGCAACCCCTGTGCCTTGGACGGATCGTCCGGCGGCACAAGCAACTGTTGAAGCAACTGCATGCTGCGCTTGGCGATCTCAGCCTCCGCTTCGGCTTTCTCCTGTGCCGTGATGGCTGCTTTGCGCGCGTTGTCGGCTTCAATCTTGGCGAAGTGCGCATCCTGTCGCAGTCCCTCGGCCCGAATGTAAAGCATTGTGCTGACAATGATGCCGGCGAGCAACGTGATGAACACCGCGGTGAAGCTGGCCATGAGTCGGCGGTGCCGGCGGGCGAACACGCGCAGTTGATAGCTGAGGCTTGGCGGCCGCGCGGCAATCGGTTCGTCATTGAGGTAATGGCGAATATCGGCCGCAAGGTTCTCCGCCGATTGATACCGCTGATCGCGTTCTTTCTGCAGTGCCTTGCGGACGATGGTTTCGATGTCGCCTCGCAGTTCGGAACTGGCTGTGCTCAGCCGCGTCGCGTCTTGTTCCTTGACGACGTAGGTGGCCTGGTGCAGTTTCATGCCGCTGACGTCGTAGGGCAGTTTGCCGCTGAGCAGTTCGTACAGCACGACGCCGAGTGAATAGACGTCACTGCGCGTGTCGAGGTCGTGCGGATCGGCGTCGATCTGTTCCGGGCTCATGTATTGCACCGTGCCGACCAGTGCGCCGACATGCGTTTGCAGGGTGGTGACGGCCAGGTCGGCGTCGGTTGCGCGGGCGACGCCGAAGTCAATGATCTTCACCCGGCCGGCGGAGTCGACAAGAATGTTGTCCGGCTTGAGGTCGCGGTGAATGACGCCCTTGGTATGCCCGTGTTGCACGGCGTCGCAGATCTGAATGAACAGTTCGAGCCGCTCGCGCGTGCTTAGATTTTTCTCCGTGACATACTCGGTGATCTTTTTCGCGCCGGCAATGTATTCCATCGCGAAGTAAGGCACGCTGCCTTCGCCGTCATCGTGTGTGCCGGCGTCGTAGACGTCCGCGATGTTCGGATGCCGCAGCCGCGCGAGCAACTGCGATTCGTACTCGAACCGGCGCAGCGATGACTTGGATGTCACGCCTGCCTTCATCACCTTCAGTGCGACCACCCGGCGAGGCTGTTGTTGAACCGCTTCGTACACCGCGCCCATGCCGCCGGACCCGATGAGCCGTTTGATCGTGAACGCGCCAATCTGCTTGGCGACCATCTGTCGCGGCGGAGCGTCACTGTCCTCATGGACGGTCGCTGCCTCGGCGGACGAATCCGTCGTGGGGGCTTCGGAGGAAATGATGGATTCAGGATCCGACATGCATGCCCCATCCGGACGAACGAATCATTAAACGAGTAAACTGAACTTCCACGTTTCACCTCAATGGTATGCCACTTCTTTATACACGTCACGGAGGAGAAAGTTTCCGATTCAGGATTGTTGGAGGGAGGAGCAGGGGCCAGGAACGACATGATCAATAGGTTTTTGTGTTGTTTGACCATGTCACATGCTTGCAACATGTGCTTTTTGAACCCCGAACCCTGATCCCTGCACTCGGATCTTCAGTCACACCTTCGGTTCCCAACCTTTCTCATAATCCCGGCTCCACAGCGCCTCGGCCGGTTTGTTGTTGAGAATTCGGCCATTGTTGGCGTCGCAGTTCAACACGCTCTCCGTGCGGTAGGCGATATTGCCCAAGTGGCACAGCAGCGTGCTCTTGTGTCCTTCTTCGATCCATGAGTTGGGCAGTTGGGTTGGACCGTTCGCGCCGGTTGAGCGGATGGATTTGAGGAAGTCGGCGAAGTGGTCGGCGTCGTTGAGTCGGCCGGGCACCTTCGCGGCTTCGCGGTTGGTGGCGGAGTAATGCGTGTAGCCGGAACTGTTGAGCACGATGGTTCCCTTGGTGCCGTGAAAGGATGCACCGAAGCCGGTGCCTTCGACGCCGCGGCGGTTGCAACTGAGTCCTTCCCAGACGATGGTCTTCTTGCCGGGAAAGTTGAACGTGGTCATGAGCGTGTCGGGTGTTTCCTGATCATCGTCCCAGGCAAACCTTCCGCCGCCGGCGACGACCCGTGTGGGGTAGTCGACGCCGAGACCCCAGCGCGAAAGATCGATCGCGTGGATGCCGTTGTTGCCCATCTCACCGGTACCGAAGTGCCAGAACCAATGCCATTTGTAGGGGTGGTAGATCGAGTCGTATTCGATGCGTGGCGCCGGGCCTTGCCACAAGTCCCATTGCAGATGCGCCGGCGGCTTGCCGGTGGGGTTGCGTTTGCCGGTCGGCCCGCGCGTGTTGGCGTACCAGCTTCGCGAGTAGTACACATCGCCGATCTCGCCGTCGTGCACTTTCTTGATCGCTTCGATGATCTTGTCCGCACTGCGGCGCTGGTTGCCCATTTGCACGACGACTTTGTTCTTCTTCGCCGCGGTCACGCAAAGTTCGCCTTCGCGCGGGTTGTGGCTGCAGGGCTTCTCGACGTACACATGTTTACCGGCGCTGCAAGCGAGAATCGTCGCTGGCGCATGCCAGTGATCCGGAGCGGCGCACACCAGCACATCCACGTCGTTGTCATCCAGCATTTTGCGAAAGTCGGTAACCGCGGTGGGCTTGCGGCCTTTGACCTTTTCAACCGAACCGACCGCCGCGTTTGCGCGGTTTTTGTCCACGTCACAGACCGTTTTAACTTCACAATTCGACTGCGCTTCAAACCCCCGCGCGAGACTCAGCCCCCGACTCAAGCCCATCACGCCGACGACGACACGGTCATTGGCGCTCTCACCCGCTTTCGCAAACGGTGTGGACGCCAGGGCGATCCCGGCGGCGGTGGATTGAAGGAAGAATCGTCGATTGATGGTCTGGCTCATCGTAAGGCTCCCAGAATCGAGGTGTTGAATGAACGCAGTATAACCGCCGGCCTCGATACAATGGACCGACCAAGGAGGCTCATCATGCCCCAATACCGCTGCGCCGTCATCGGTCGAACCGGCAAAGGCAACTACGGCCACTCGCTCGACAAGGTCTGGTTCGACATTCCCAACTGCAAACTCGTCGGCGTCGCGGACGACAACAAACTCGGACTCCGCGCCGAAGCACGCCGCCTCAAACTTGACGAGAAGCAAGCCTACCTCGACTATCGAAAGATGCTCGATGAAGTGAAGCCCGATGTCGTCAGCATATGTCAGCGATGGATCGATCGCCACGCGGAGATGGTCATTGAGTGCGCCAACCGCGGCATTCACATGTATTGCGAAAAGCCGATGTGCCAGTCGCTCGAACAGGCTGACGCCATGGTCAAAGCCTGTGAGAAAAACAACGTCAAATTCGCGATCGCCCACCAAACGCGCTACAGCCCCAAACTTCCAGTCGTCAAGAAACTCATTGAAGACGGCGCGATCGGAGCCGTGCTCGAATACCGGGGCCGCGGCAAGGAAGACCGGCGCGGCGGCGGCGAAGATCTCTGGGTGCTTGGCACCCACGTGTTCAACCTCATCAACTACTTCGCCGGCGATCCGCTCTGGTGCATGGCCAACGTCATGCAGGACGGTGAACGCGTCACGAAAAAACACGTCAAGGACGGCGCCGAAGGCATCGGTCCACTCGCCGGTGATCACCTGCGTGCGATCTACAGCATGGCCGATGGCGCGACTGCCACTTTCGGCTCGCGCCGCAACGCCGCCGGCAAGCCCTCCCGCTTCGGCCTACAGATCTATGGCTCAAAAGGCATCCTCGAAATCTACACCGGCCATCTTGGCACCGTCAAACTTCTTGAAGATTCAAGCTGGTCCCCCGGACGCACCGGTAAACAATGGATCGACGTTTCCACCGCCGGCCCCGGCAAACCGGAACCGATCAAAGATGGCGGCCTGCCCGCAGGCAACGTCCTCGCGGTGAAGGATCTGCTCGACGCCATCGAAAACGACCGCCAACCCGAAAGCAGCATCTACGAAGCGCGCACCGCCACCGAAATGATCATCGCCGTGTTCGAATCCCACCGACTCAACGGCCCCGCGACGTTCCCGCTGAAAAACAGGAAGAACCCGCTGTCATTGCTGACTTGAATGACGCACGAGCAACGGTGTGCCTACAATAGATCACTCAAAACGATCAAGTTTTCACCCTACGCCGCGACATGACACCAATGCGAACCGCCATGATCAACCGTCCACTGCCATTCGTTTTTCTTCTCGCTTTCATACTTTTCGTCATGCAAGGTTGTGACAACGAGAAGCAACCTGCCACACGGAAGAAAGCCGTCGAAAGCAAGCCGCTCGTGGCCGCGCCGCCGACGAAGGATGCAAGCGAGAACAAAGCGAACCAGAACAACAAAGACACAAAAACGACACAAGTCGGCAAGGCAGGCGATCAACCCAAGGACGGCGGCAAGCAACCCACCAAGGACGCAAACGATCCCACCGCCAACGCCAAGGCGCTCAAGGATCCGAACATTGAGCCGACGTTCGTCGACCCGAACAACCCCAACTTTATCCCGCCCGATCGGCAATTTGTCGCGAACTTCGAGTTGAACGACCTCAAACGCATCAGCCTCGAGGCCGGTCAGGAAGTGGAAGCCGTTCAGCCGGTCTGGTCTTTGGTCAGCTACGTGCCCGGTCTCAGCGAACCGGCGCACGGCGCCGGCAACTTCGGCCGCGGCTACCTCGAACTGCCCTTCATGCTCCTCGCCGGCTACGACTACCCGACCAACCTCTTCGTCGAAGCCAAACCCAAAGAAGGCGAACCGGTCAAACCCAAACCGCAAATTCCCTACAAAATCAAATCGCTGAACATGCAGAACGTCGCCATCAAAGGCTATATGATGCCCATCGATTTCGAAGACGGCGGCACCAACGAATTCATCCTCTCCCGCGTCATCCCAAGTTGCTTCTATTGCCAACCGCCGCAACTCAACGACTGGGTCGAAGTCCGCATCAAAGGCGGCAAACGCGTGCCCTACTACCCCGACTCCGCCATCATCGTCTACGGCCAATTCGAAGTCGGCGAAATGCTCGAAGATGGTTTTGTCGTCAACCTTTACCGCGTGGAAGCGGTGAAGGTGGATGAAGTGGTCGAGCCGTGAAGGTGGGTAGGGTGAATGGGCGGATGAATTCAGCCAATACCACTTCGCCTGTTTGATTGTGACTGTATAATTAAGGGTCGGTTAGCGAAA
>JANQKH010000434.1 GCA_028281215.1 Phycisphaeraceae bacterium
CTGTCGAGTAGGCCGTCGACGACGGTGAGCAGTACGAGGGCGTCGGCACGGAGGGCGTTGCACATCATGGCGGCGAGCAGATCGTTGTCGCCGAAGCGGATTTCCTCGACGGCGACCGTGTCGTTCTCGTTGATCACAGGCAGACAACCGAACGCGTGCAACTGATTGACGCAGTTGCGGATGTTGAGGAATCGGCCACGGTCATCGAAGTCGCCGCGCGTGACGAGCACCTGCCCAACCTCAATGTCATGTGCGGCGAACACGTCATGAAACAACGCCATCAACCGCCGCTGCCCGACTGCAGCGACTGCCTGTAGCGCGGCAACATCGCGCGGGCGCTCCCTCAAACCGAGTTCCGCACACCCGGCGCTGATCGAACCGCTGGAGACCATTGTGATTTCAAACCCGCGTGAGGTCAGGTCCGCGATCTGTTTCGCCATCCCGCGCACATAATCGACATCGATCCGACCATCCGGGCCGGACAACACCTGCGAGCCGAACTTGACGACAAGGCGTCTTGCGGCGGCGAGTTCGTTCTGTCGGAGTTGCGTGGAGGGCATGGTTGTTTGGTGATTGAATAATTTAGCGATTTGGCGATTGGGGAATTGAGTGCGAGTCGGGGCGGATCTGGCATTTAATCGCCAGATCACCCAATCGCCGAATGACTCACTCCTGCTTTCTCAGGAGGCTTCGTATCAACGCCATGTGTTTTTCCGTCGCCCCTTGTCGTGTTCGGATCGTTTGCCGTCCTGCTTCGCCGAGTGTTTTGGCTCGCGCGGGATCGTCCAGTATCGCACGAATTGCAGGCCAGGGTTCGTCGGTGATCACAATGCCGTCATCAGCGGCGAACGCGTCCACGGTGTCCTGAAAATCGCTATGCTGCGGACCGATCACGGTCGGTTTTCCCAATGCAATCGGCTCGATCGGATCGCTGCCATAAAGATCGATGAAACTGCGGCCGACGATCACCGCGTGCGCCAGAGCATAGGCTTGACGCAACTCGCCGATCGTGTCAAGCAGAAAAATATCGGGTTGCTCAGCTTCGCCGTGCGGTACATTCCCAGGCGAGCGCGGCTCCTGGTTGTTTCCCTTGGAAACGTTTAAGGCATTCGGCTGTTGCGAACGACGAACCACTTTCTTGCCCGTTTGTTCGGTGACCAACTTCGCCACTTCGTCGAACCGTTCCGGCTTGCGCGGAGCAATCAACAGTTGCACGTCGGCCGGTTTGTCCTTCAGCAGCAACGCCTCCTCGCCCGGACCGGTCGAACCGGCGACGACCAGCGGGCGCTCACGATCAATGCCCATCTCGGCTGCCAATTCGTTGGCGCCTTGCACGTCGGCCGGCTCCTCGATCTTCGCTGTGTCCCACTTCATGGTGTCGGTAACATCGATGCGGTCGGGCGGGCAGCCCATCTGTTCAAAGTGCGCCGCGTACATCGGCGTCTGTACGGCCGCGGCGGAAAGCTTGGCGAATGCGCCACGGATCAGTGGGCGGATCAGTCTATAGCGTTTGAAACTGCGCTGACTCAGTCGGCCGTTGATCACCGCGACGGGAATCCGGCGCGCCGCACACACGTTCATGAACGTCGGCCAGACCTCCAATTCCACCAGCACCACCACATCCGGCTGCACGTCGTCGAGAAACCGTTTCACGCTGCGGGAAAAATCAAACGGGAACCGCACCACACGATGCGCCGGCTCAAACAAAGCCCGCGCGCGGGCGACGCCGGTGTTCGTCGTCGCGCTGATCACCACGTTGCAAGGTTTCGCATCATCACTGGTCAGTTGCTCGACCAGTTGTCGCGTTGCGTTCACCTCGCCGACACTGACGGCGTGGATGAGCACGGTGGGTTTTGACGGACGATTCGTTTCACCAACCTCCGCTCCCTTTTCACCGTTCCCTGCTTCATCCCATTTGTCTCCGGTCAAACCATGTCCCACTTCCGGGGGCGGGGACGGAACGTGGCCGAACCGCTCCTTCCAATCCGTCCGCCATTTGCCCGTGCGCAGCAACCGCCAACCCCAAACCGGGAAGGTCACTCCAAGCCCGATGCCATACGCGATGTCCCGCAACCAATTCACGGCGGCATTCTAGATGGATTGATGGTCGGCGGGTTGGGGTGATTGTGTGGAACATCGAGGGCGCCGAGCGCGGATGAGAACACCGAGAAGAGGCATTATGATTTGGTTTTGGATACGTACAACGGTTCCACAACCAAACAACTGCCCCGCGTTTGAATCTAAACAAACCTCTTCCCCTCACTAACCTCATCCGCTCTCGGTGTCCTCGGTGTTCGAATCGAAATAGGGAAAACACCCGGTTTTCGAGCTTCGCGACATCGGTATTGTCATTCCCTACAATCCTCGCCATGACCGACTCGCAAGGACAACCGGAAACGTTTTACGTCACGACGCCGATTTATTATGTCAACGATCGGCCGCACATTGGGCACGTGTATACGACCACCATTGCCGACATTCTCGCGCGGTATCACCGACTCTGCGGCCGCGATGTGTTTTTTCTGACCGGCACGGATGAGCATGCCGCAAAAGTGGTCGACGCCGCGAAGGATCGCGATATTTCCACCCAGGAATGGGCCGACCGCAACGCCGCGGAGTTTGACAGCACGTTCAAACGGCTGGGCATGACGAACGACGATTTCATCCGAACCAGCCAGGACCGCCACAAGCAACGCGTGGAAAAGTATGTCAAAGCCTTGCTCGATTCCGGCGACGTCTATCTCGGCGACTACGAAGGCTGGTACGACGCCGGCCAGGAAGAATATGTCCCGGAGAACAAGGCGAAGGAACAGGACTACAAAAGCGCGATCAGCGGCCGCGACCTCGTGCGTCGGAAGGAGAAGAATTACTTCTTCCGTTTGAGCGCCTACCGCGAGCCACTGCTTCAACTTTTGGAAAAAGGCGAAGCGGTCGACGGCCAATCTTTCGATGTGCAGCCCACTGCACGCAAGAATGAAATCATTGAACGCATCAAGATTGCCGAGGACATCCCCATCAGTCGCGACATCGAAGGCTCCGGACTTGGTGACTGGTGCATCACCGTGCCCGGCGATGACACGCACGCCATCTACGTCTGGATCGATGCGCTGTTCAATTACCTGACGACGGTCGACACGGACGAGCGAAGGAAATACTGGCCGGCGGATGTGCACCTGATCGCCAAAGACATCCTCTGGTTCCACGCCGCCATTTGGCCCGCCCTACTGCTGGCCCTGCGCAAACTCGACGGAT
>JANQKH010000465.1 GCA_028281215.1 Phycisphaeraceae bacterium
TGCAACCGGCTTCGACGAGCTTGGTCAGTTCGTCGCGCACAATGGGGACCAGCGCCTCCGTGATCGCATAACGGTCCGGATATTGCTCGTTGGGCAACAGCCGGCCGCTCAGCGTGAACGGCCCCGGTACGGAAGCTTTCAAGGTTGGCGTTCCCGATGAACCGGCCTGTTGAAGATGCAGACTCGCAAGCGTTTGAAGGCGCGCGAATTCCTCCACCGCGCCCAGTCCCTTGGGAGCCGCCAGTTGACCCACAATTTCATGTTTGCCGCGCTGATCATGCGCCGGCGGACCAAAGATGCGCGGTGACCTGCCTTCCAGTTCAATGCCTTCGAGGTAACCGTAGAAGGACAGGTTGAAGTCAAATCGTGTTTGCTCACCGTCTGTGATGACATCCAGCCCGGCAGTCAGTTGATCATGTAGCGCCGCAATCACGGCATCTTCCTGCATCTCTTCGATTTCCGCGGAACCAAACGCATTCAGATGCTGCGAACTGAATTCCAGCCATCCAGGGAACGGGTAGCTACCGATGACAGTCGTGCGGAGGGGTCGTGGTTGCATCAGGATGATTCCGATTTGCCAACGTTTTCGTACAACGATGCCAGCCGGTGGGCGTGCTCATCATAAGCAGCCTCAAACAATGCCGCCGCCTGCGCGGGATCCATCACACAGCCGGCGGTCAGCACTTTGGGGGGTTGCCCGGCATCGGTCAACCGCTTGGCGACTTCCGCCTTCAACGCATTGACGATCGTACAACCGCCGACGGAGGAACCTGGTGACACAGGTGATTCCAATCCGTCAATGTGAACCATGGAATCGCCGGCTGGCGCGCCGGTGTCAAGAATGAGGTCAGCGCAATCTACGAGTTTCGCACCCGATGGATGTTTACTCATGCTGGCATCGCTGTGCGCCCGGCTGACCATCGCCACCACTTGGATGCCGCGGGTTTGAAATCCCTGCGCTATTTCGATCGGCACGATATTGCATCCGCTCGACGAAATGATCAGAGCACTGTCGGTCGGCTTGAGGTCAAAGTTTCGCAAAATGCGGTCGGCGAATCCGCTGACGTTTTCGAGGTACATCGCCTGCCGTTGCCCGTTGGCGCCGACGACCGGATTGTGAAAAGTGAGCGACAGTTCAACGATGGGATTGAAGCCGGGGAAGGAGCCGTACCGCGGCCACATCTCTTCGACGGCAATGCGGCTGTGTCCACTGCCGAAGACGTGCACCATCCGACCGGTGAGAATCGTCGCCGCAAACCAGTCAGCGGCTTGCTCGATTTGGGGCTGTTGGGCGGCGATCGTTTCAAGCAAATCGCGGCATTTATTCAGGTATTGCTCGGCCGGCGTCATGGGCGTCTCATCGCGGAAATTGCATTGACGGCGGCATCTTAGCGGATTTCAAAAGCGGAAAAGGAACCTCATTATAAGTTTGTAAAATACTTTATTAACTAAGTTTACAACACATTTTGGCCTTCAGAATCAGAATTCTGGCCCTGTATCGGACCCGGCATTGCTACAATTCGCTCGCGTTTGTGACGATCTGAAAACAGAACTCCAACGGATTCAGATTCTCGAATTCATCGAATGAACTGCACGACGCTTTGTGAAGCGTTTCAACGATACCAACCCGCCTGACCGGAATCACGGTCCCTCCAGCCCATGCCCAACGGTAAGCCCAAATCTTCGCGACGACGCGATTCACGTCGCACCGGTTCCCATCATGAAACATGGTGGCGCGC
>JANQKH010000466.1 GCA_028281215.1 Phycisphaeraceae bacterium
CACCGACAACGTGTTCCTCACCGGCGACGCGCTCCAACAGTCGCTGGCTGAACGCGAACGACGCATGGCGACGGTGAAACAACGCGACACCACCGCACTGCCGAACTTTCCCGTGTTGACGTTGTGCGTGGTGGCGGTACTGGCCGTGATCGTCGCCGTGGAGTCGTTCGCGACGCGGCGAAACCAGAAACCGCCAGCGGACGACACGCCCATTGAATATCCCCGCCGCGGCTGGATCGCCACTTTGTCGCTTGGTTTGACCTGCCTCTACGTGTACGTGATGCACGCCCAGTGGCTCGGTTTTCGGCTCGCCACCGCGATGTACGTGATCGCCCTCGGCTTGATGCTTACCCGCATGAACCAACGACGTATCCCTGCCATCGCAGTGATCGCCCTGGCGATGAGCGTGGGGTTGCACTTGATTTTCACGAAGGTGTTTTCGATCGATTTGCCGTGAGCATGCATTCAAGCAAATCAATAGCTGTTGCAGCACTGTAAACGTGCCCCCCAAATCACATCGGCGCGATGCGTTTCGAGCCCATGTCCGTCGTCAACACCACGTGTGCGTTGAAGCTTTCGTAAATCAACTGATGCTTGATCGCCTGGTGCTCGGGGCTGTCCCATAGGTCATTGAATTCCCATGGGTCTTGTTCGAGATCGTACAGTTCGCCGATGTTTTTGTCGTGGTAGAGCGAGAGTTTGTACCGCCGGGTCCGGTGCATTGTGCCGTACGTGCCCGACCCGCCGGTGAAGAACGGATCGAGAGCGTCGAAGTATTCACTCCGCACGAAATCGCGCAGGTGGTCGGCCGGCGCGTTGCCTTCCAGGATCGGCAGCAGGCTTTGCCCCTGCACGTAGTCCGGCACGTCCACGCCGCATACTTCGAGCAACGTGGCCGACAGATCAAGCAACTCAATCAAGGCCGCGCTTTGCAAGCCTTCCCTGAACCGGCCGGGACAACTGAAAATCAACGGAATGCGCACCAGTCCTTCGTAGAAACGGCAGCCTTTCTGCATCAATCCGTGATCGCCCAGCGTTTCGCCGTGATCGCTGGTGAAGATGACGACGGTGTTGCCGCGCTGGCCGGTCTGCTCCAGCGATTGCAGAATGCGTGCAAACTGATCATCGATCTGCGCAATCATCGCGTAGTAGTTTGCCTGCATCTGTTTCGCGTCGTGCCCATCTGGATCGCACACTTCGCCTTGGAAGTCGACATCGCCGAGCTTCGCCTGGTGCGCCAGATCAGAATCGCGAAAGTACGGACCCGGCATGGCGTTGGCATCAAAACGTTCGGCGTACTGCCGGGGCGGAATGAACGGCGGGTGCGGGTCGTACACGTTGATGTTCAAAAGCCACGGCGTGTCTGTCGGCCGGTCCTGTGTGATGAATTCGATCGCGCGCTCGCTGGCCCATGTGGTCTGGTGAAACTCCGGCGCCACACGGTCTTCGCTTTCACGCATCGCGTCGAGGTCACCGCCGCGCTGCTTGACCCAGTCGGCGTAGTCGTGCCCGGTTTCCCAGTCGTCGCGCGGCGCGTGGCTGAACTTCCAGTACGAAAAGCCGTCATCAATCCGCGGCTCGGTGCGATGACCGGAACTTTGAAGATGAAACTTGCCCACCATGCCGCAGTCGTAACCGCGATCGGCGATGAGCTTGCTGATCACCGGCGGAAAGCCGGGGAACGTGTCGTTGCCATTGCGCGTGTTGTGAACGCGCGACGGGTACATGCCGGTCATGAAACTGGATCGGCTGGGCGTGCAGATCGGACTTTGGCAATAGGCGTGTGTGAATGCAACCCCTTCACGGACCAACTTGTCCAGCGTGGGTGTTTGCACATACGGATTGCCCAGCGCGCCGATGGTGTCGAAGCGTTGCTGGTCGGTGCAGTACCAGAGAATGTTGGGCCGCGTGCTCATACGTCTGCGCCGGCATCGGCGACCGGCAATCCCTTGTGTTGTTTTCTACGGATCAATGACCACACCAGCAAGGCTACGGCGACGAGACAAAACAGCAGCGCCACCGGCCGCGTGATCAGGGGCATGAAACTGCCGCCGGTCTGCATCAATCCGGCACTAAGATGTTCCTCGGCTATCGGCGCGAGCACGAAACCGATCACAAACGGCGCCAGTGGAATCTTCAACCGCTCCATCACAAATCCCAGCAGTCCGAAGCCGAGCATCACCCACACGTCAAACATGCGATTGGCCAGCGCGAACGATCCGATCACGCAAAACGTCAAAATCACCGGCAACATCAACGCCCGCGGTGTGGACGCCAGTTTCGCCAGCCACCTCAACGACAGCAACATAAATCCCAGCATGAAGATATTGGCGAGCAACATTGTGCCCATGATGGTGTAAACCGCGCCGGGTTTTTGATCGAACAACAGCGGCCCCGGCGTCAGCCCGTGAATCACCAGCGCGCCCAACAGGATGGCGTCGATCACACTGCCGGGAATGCCCATCGCGATCAACGGAATCAGCGCGCCGCCGACGGTCGCATTGTTCGCCGCCTCTGAAGCCACGATGCCTTCCTCACTGCCTTTGCCGAACTTTTCCGGCTGTTTCGACATGCTTTTGGCGGTCGAATACGCCATCACACTACCAATGTTCGCGCCGATGCCCGGCAGAATGCCCACCCATGTACCGATCACCGAGGAGCGTAACAGGTTCACGCCCTGCTGCTTCCACTCCGCGATGCGCATAAACATGCCTTTGCGCGACAGTTGAATGCGCTCGACCGGTTCGTCCAGGTGAACAATGTCGCGAATGATTTGATTGACCGCGAACAGACCGATCAACACCGGCAGCAACTTGAACCCGTCGTCCATCGCATTGAAACCGAAGTTCCAGCGCACTTGTCCGGTCGCCGGTGAAGTGCCGGGCATGGCCGCCAGAATACCGAGGAAGCCGGACAGCAGACCTTTGCTCAGTGACTTGCCGCCGACCGACGCGATCAACACCATCGCCATCATCACCAGCGCGAAAACTCGAAC
>JANQKH010000473.1 GCA_028281215.1 Phycisphaeraceae bacterium
CCGCGCCAAGAGCGCGATCGGCACCGGCCTGCTTGGCGCCGGTGCCGTGGTGACCGGCTACGGTGTCGACAGAAAAAAAGGTACAGCGACCGCGGTCGGTGTCGGTTTGATCCTCGCCGGCGCGGCGATGAAAGCCGGCGCCGCTGCCGACATCCGGCACTGTCATGTCATGCCGCAGCGCGTGTACCTCGTGCCGTTGATGATCACCGGCGCCAACGCGCAAATCGAATTGCAGGTCGGCGGCAAACCCGGTTCACGCATGGTGCTTGCCGGCTTGAAACCACCGCCCGACGGCGAGCCGGCGCAGATGCGCTATGTGCGATTGACCGCCGGCGTGCCGACGTTGCGAAACCAGTCATCGCCAAACTGGGCGGTGTCCGGCCGAATTCACTACGCCAACGATCGCACGGGCCTGACCGGCTTCACCGGTGATGTCGCCACACTGCGCCCATTCGTGGTTGGCGGTCGAGATGTGCGCACGCCTTCGCCGCAGGCGATCAAGGCATACGGTCACGATCCGAAACTGCGCCACATGACCGTGAATGATCTGGCGAACCTGTACCGCGACCAGGGCATTCTGCTCGAAATTGGCGAGCAGAATGGATACGTCGATCAACACGTGCTCGAAGGCGGCAAGTCACTGGTCATGCCGCTCGAAGGCACTGCCGGTTTCGCGCGACTCGTTGGACAGTTGCACCAGTCACAGCGCATTACGGCGCAGTCCGGGTACTAAATGTGTGGGCCATTGATAATCAATGTGACGTGATTTGGTGATACAACTCCGCGTACCGCGCATGCATCGCCTGCTCAGTGAAGGTGGCGAGCAATCGTTCATGGCCGACGGTGCCCATGCGCTGACGCATGTCAGCGTCGAGCAGCAATGTGGCGATGTTTTTGCCGAGCGATTCACGATCACCACGCGGGCTGAGTAAGCCTGATTCACCGTCATCGACCACTTCACTGTTGCCCCCGACGTCGGTGGTTGCGATCGGCACGCCGGCGCCCATCGCTTCGAGCAGCGTGACGGAAATGCCTTCGCTGAGGCTGCTGAGGATGAACAGGTCGGCCGCCGCCATTAGATCGGGCACGTCGTCACGGACGCCGAGGAATTGCACGTGATCGGCGATGCCAAGCGAAGTAACAAGTGTTTCCATCGCTTTTTTCTTGTCACCGTCACCGGCGAGTAAGAGCAACGGCGGCTGCGCGGCGTCGGGTGAATCCGCCATCGCCTGCACCGCGACGTGAAACGCCCGCACCGCCGTCTCGTGATCCTTCACTGGATGAAACCGCGCGACCTGTAACACGACCGGCCGCTGCGGATCAATACCAAGCGACGCCCGCGCCGTGCTGCGCCGACTGCCATCAACATCCACTGAAAATTTTTCCGTGTCGATGCCGTTGTAAATCACTTCGATGCGGCTGGCCTTGATGCCTTCGTTGTTCACCAGCGCTTGCTTGACGAATTTGCCGACCGCGGTGACGGTATCGCTTGACCGCAGCAGCAGTTTGTTGGCGAGCACGTGTTTGGTTTTGCGAATGTCGGGGTAATGTCGGCCGTGCTCGGTGAACATGAGGCGAGGCCGGCGCTTAAAAACCCCGCGCGACATCGAAGCATAAAAGAACGGCGTGTATTGATGCGCGTGGAGCAGGGCCACCTGTTTGTCGCGGTTGATCTGCTTGATACGTTTGGCGACGGCGAGGTCGACGCCCGGCTTGCGTTCTAGATCAACGACGGTGAACCCTTCGTCAGCCAGTTGTTCGCCCAGTGGACCGGTTTCATCAAGGCAGAGAAAGATGAACTCGAACTGGTCGCGCAGTTGCCTCGCCAGCGCCGCGGCGAGCACTTCCGCGCCGGCAAGGTACAGCCGATGAAGCACATGCGCGATGACGGGGCGTTGCGTGGACACGGGCAGTTCGGTGTGGTGTGATAACTTCCATCGCCGCGCAGTGAACCACACGACTTGTCCTACATCGGCCGGATCGAAGCGCCACTACGACTTTGCCTTGTTTTTGAGCATCAACCACGGACCGACCGCACCGACCAGAGCGGCGAGAACCAGCAGGAGCATGAAGAGAACAGACACGCCAAGTCGCATGTGCGGTTGGGCGATGAACGCGGCAAGCCACGCGGCGGCGAGCGCGTAGCGACCGGTCGCCATGCCGTTGCGTACGGCGGCAAGCGAACCGAGCGGTTCGAACATCGGTTCGAGGAACATCAACACGGCGATGGCGAGCACAATGGCGAAACTCGCGCCGTGAATCCATTCACCGTGATCATGCCGGGCGGCTTCGATCTCCGCGCGGTAGGGGATGCGCTGCTCGGCGAACTGCTCGTTGAGTTGCATCTCCAACGCCATGGCGTCCACCTTGTAGGCGTCATCGGTGGCGTCCACGGCCTGGTGACGTTCGAGCAGTTCCCTGATTTTTTCGGCGCGGGATTCCTGTTGTTCCGCTTTGAAATCTTCGAGCGCTTGCCATTGTTCGCCGCTGCCGTAGTAGAACTGTTCGAAAGCCTTCGGTTCCATAAATCGGCCGGCACACCACGGGCTGAGCAGGAAGCCGACGATCAGACCCGCCAGCAGGATGTACATGTCGCGATGGTTCGGCGCGATCGAAGCGGTGATCCTCGCTTCCGCCTCTTCGATCACTTCGACCACTTCGTCCGCGTCAAGCGACGTGTTCTCGGCAGGTTGTTGCGGTTGATTCATCCCTCAAGCGTAGCCCATGCCGACCGGGCGGGTCAATGAACGGCGAAAATTGCAGCAGACGCCGGCGATTGAACAGACTGGCGCCGCTGGCAACTTGCCTGCCAGTACAAAGAAGGTCCAGCCACAGTTTCA
>JANQKH010000543.1 GCA_028281215.1 Phycisphaeraceae bacterium
GAAGTGCCCGGTGCGGCATGTGCCGGGGCGTAACCGATAGCGGCAGATGGCGCGGGTTGATGTGCAGGCGGAGGCGGCGCGGGTCGGCCGGTCGGTTGACGGCGGGGTGTACGGCCGGCCTGAGGGCTTGCTCCATTCGGTGCACCGGCAGGCACATCCAGAGGTCCGGCACAACCCGGACACTTGATCCGCTTGCCGGCATACTTGACCGGCACCTCATTGCGCCGACCGCATCCTGGACAGAGCAAGGTGAACATGAGGACATTATAGATGGGAAATGTGGCAGAGATAGGTGCGGCAAGGAGGGATCTGAAAAAGGCGATCTACGATCGCCCGCTAAACATAGTCACTGTTGAATCACCACTCTACCTCTGACTTCCCACTTTTCACCTCCACTTCCCACCTCGCGACCACCCCGCTACTATGAGTTCATGCCCAACGCCTTGATCATCCGAACGGCCGGTACGAATTGCGATGTCGAGCTCGCACACGCTTTTCAACTCGCAGGCGCGACGCCCGTCACGCATCACCTGAACGAACTGATCAACCAACCGCAGTTGATTGAACAGGCGGACCTGATCGGTTTTCCCGGCGGTTTCAGTTACGGCGACGACATCGCTGCCGGCCGCATCTTCGCCAATCGGGTTCGCCATCGCCTGACCGAAGCCCTGCTCGACGCGGTCCAATGCAGCGTCCCAATGATCGGCATCTGCAACGGCTTTCAGGTGCTGGTGAAGATCGGCCTGCTGCCCGACCCCGCTACGTTGCAACCCGGCGGCAGCGGCAAACAGACGGTCACCCTCGCGGACAACACCTGCGGCCGCTTCGTCGACGAATGGGTCGGCCTGACCGTGCCGGGTGATACGAACTGCATCTGGACTCGCGATACCGATGGGCAGGTCAATCTGAAAAGCCTCGACCTGCCTATCGCGCACGGCGAAGGGCGGTTCGTCGTCGACAATGATGACAGGTTGCGTGCATTGCGAGAGAACGGGCAGATTGCTTTCCGCTATGCCGCAAGCGGCGCGGATGATGTCAGTTTCACCGGCAATCCGAACGGTTCCGTGGATAACATCGCCGGCATCTGTGACCCGACGGGCACCATCCTTGGCCTGATGCCCCACCCCGAACGCTTCACCCATGTGACCAATCATCCGCTGTGGACACGCTTACCGGAACTGGTCAGCGAAACGCCGGCGGGACTGCGTTTATTTGAGAATGCGGTTGCGTTTGCGAAGGCGAAGGAAGAGAAGCGACGAGCACAACCACATGTGCACGACGCAGCAACGATTTAACTAGTGCCTGGAGCCGAATCTTTAAGTACCGGCATCAAACTCATCCAATACTCGTCGGATGATCTTATACAAATGCAACAAGCTATCATTTCGATTGCACTTGAATGCCTCAACTCTTTGAAAGCGACCAATTCGAACTGCTATCCCACCTAACAATTCCACGTCTTCTATAAAAAATGGGACGATCGGAACACCAAACTCTCGTGCGAGAGCTATCTCGTCCGCAAAATTCTCGGATCTCAGGGCTGCGCCTGACACAATACACACGAATACCTTTGAGACGCGCAATGCATCGTATATCTCATCGGCCCAGTCACCCATCAGAGGAGGCGTCTGCCTGTACCACCATGTGTCAATCTTGTATCTTTGCAGGAAGTCAAAAATCTGATCGCCAATCTCGTCGTCACCCGAAGCAGACGCAACAAATACTTCAGGGGCAAATCGCGCACGGGGAATTGTGATCGCTGTTCCGGCCATTAGGGTACATATCGGCGGAAAACATATCAGCAAAGCACAGAATATACTGCAAATTGATGCATCAAGATCATAATAACCGTGCTAGTCCATTCAGATGACGATTTCCTTCAGTATTTTGTCCTGATCATCAGTAATGGACAGCTTATTCTGCCCATTCTGAACGCCTTGCTTCCTTAAGAAATGGTAAAGCGCAATCGCCCGCCTCAAAACCTCCCTCTTACTGGTGTCTTCAGCCTTAGCCAAATCAGCAAGCATGCTGCTTAGTCCATCTGGTAAATCAACGGTCAATCTTGGCATTATTCACTCCAAGGACAAATCTATGCATATAGATCGACCTTACACTCAAAATTGCCGTAATTTTTCATCAATCAGAGCATCATTTTTCATCTATATTAGAAAAACTTTCATTTCCTGGTCCGTAATACCTGCATTCCCATAACTCAAATCATATGTTGAACCCAAGCACGAATGGTGTTCAGCATGCCAACCACAGAACCCTCCCCGCAGGGCAAGCCTTCACAACTCGAGAAGATATTGGCGAGGATTCTTGCAAACGAGTCCGCGCCGCTTTTCGAATTGCTAGAGAAACGGTGCAAGGGTAAGACAGGAATCCAAACAAGAATCGCCAACGATGTTGCCGTGAGCCAATCAACCATTAGCCGGATATTCGCAACGCATGACGGAAAACCGCAAGTTGTTGCAAAAATAGTGTCCCATCTTCAGATTTCAGCGGAGGAAATAGTCGCAATCCTGGAACAAAGCGATTCGGCGGAATATGTCCAGGCCTATTGCTCAATGCCTAGGTGCGCAACCCACTTCTGGCACATGGTCAATAGTCACGCGATTTGCCAAGTTGGTTTGGTTCGAGTCTTCAAAGACATTGATTATTGTTGTGGCCTGTGTGATATGTCGCTTGTTCACCAATGTGCATGTGGAAGCGAAATCAATCATGATGTGAGTTGCGAACGTTGCCGCACTGCATTTTTTGACGACTCCTTGATCACGCCGAGCGGGCGGACCAGGACATCGGTCAAGCTGGAAGAAAAATGCAAGACATTGCAAGGCATCAGTAAACGATTCGAGAATCGCCGCATTCAAGCTGGTTTAGAGTGGTTACCTCGACCGCGACTCCCCAAGGAAGCCCCCCAATATCACGAATCCACATCTGCAAGTGGTCAACGCAACGCTTAATAAACCTTTTTGGAGCTATTCCAGCGCCGCCGAACCACCAATGATTTCGGTCAATTCCGTCGTGATCGCCGTCTGGCGGGCGCGGTTGAATTGGCGGGTCAGGGATTTGCCCATCTTGCCCGCAGCGTCCGTCGCGGACTTCATCGCCACCATACGGGCGACCTGTTCGCCGACCACAGCGTCGTTGAAGCACTGGAACAGTTCCGTGCGCACCGTCGCGGGCAGGAGTTTGCCAAGCAGTTGTTCGGCGTCGGGTGAAAAGTCGTAGTCCACTTCGCCCTTCGCTTTGCCTTTGGCGGATCCGTTCGCTTCCTCAACATTCGGCGGTTGAAGCGGCAACAATGGCAGGACGACCGGTTTCTGCCGGGCGATCGTCTCGAACTGCATGAAGACCACCTTGACGGAGTCGTACTCGCCGGCGGTGAACCGCTCCATGTAATTGTTGGCCAGTGCTTCGACGTCTTCGTATACCGGCTTGTCGCCGAACTGCGTGTGGACCTGTTGCAGTTCGATGTTGTTGAACTTGCAGTAACCAACACCCTTCTTGCCAACCATTTCGATATCGATCTGCTTGTCGGTGTTGGCTTTGAGGTATTGACTGGCGGTGCGCAGAATGTTGGCGTTGTACCCGCCGCACAGGCCTCGGTCGGCAGTGAGAATCAACACCAGTTCCTTGCCCGTCGACTCTTCAGGCGTCTCCAGCAGCGCGTGCTTGATGCTGCCGCCGGCCCCGGCGAGTTCACCGACCAGCTCGGCGATCTTCTCGGTGTACGGCTTGGCGGCGGTCGCCCGTTTGAGCGCAGCCTGGAACCGGGCGGTGGCGATCAACTGCATCGTGCGGGTGATCCGCTTGATGTTGGATACCGCCTTCATGCGACCTTTGATTTCACGGGTTTTGGCCATGGGGCGGGTATCATAGCAACGTGAAAAAACAAGGCAATCCGAATCGCCAACCCACAGAATACAGCCCAAATCGGTCGTTTTAACTGTACTCTCTGCATCGCGCGGAAGTCAGTCCCGTTCGCAACCGGTGGCGACAACGACCATTGGGGCTCATCCCCGCCGGGGATATGATGTCTGTTCTTCGATTCGATTCACTTTTATTCAGGGAGCCGGAACATGTTGACACGCACCATGATGGTTACGTTCGTCGCCGCACTGACGATTTCGCTTGGCGGGATTGCCACACACGCCGCGGAATGGGGTTTGAAGAAAGGGAGCATCGAGCTGGCTTCACCCGCGCGGTTGACGTTTGGCCCGGAACATGTGCTGCTGATCGGTGACGCCAAGGCCGCCACTGTCTATGCCGTGGACGTCAGTCCGCACGACGTGGACAAGTCCCGGGCGAAAGTCAGTTCATCCCGGTTGGCGGAGATGGTCGGCCTCGCGCTCAAGTCCAAAGGCCCGGCGAAGATTAACGACATCGCCGTCAACCCGACAAACAAAATTGTCTACGTGTCGGCCACCGTCGGCGACAAACATCTGCTGGCGTACATGAGCGGCGCGAAGATCGCACCGTGTCCGCTGATCGATGTGAAGATGGCCAAGACCACCCTGCCCAACGTACCGGAGGACAAAATTACCGGCAGCGGCCGACGCAAAGGTAACCGTCGGCTCGAATCCATCACCGACATGGCATACCACGAAAACAAAGTGTACGTGTCCGGCCTGACGAACAAGTCGGCGCCGTCCGCGCTCCGCGAGATTCCGTTCCCGTTCGTCGGCCAAGCGGCGGACGCGAATATTGAGTTTTATCACGGCGCGCACGGTCGCATGGAAGACTACCCGGCCGCCCGCGCATTTGTGCCGTTTGTGATTGACGGTCAGCCGAACCTGCTCGCCGGATTTACCTGCACGCCGTTGGTGCGTTTTCCGGTGAAAGACCTGAGCAAAGAGATGAAGATCACCGGCACAACCGTTGCCGAACTGGGCAACCGCAACCGCCCGCTCGACATGATCGTCTACCAGAAAAACAACAAGCATTACTTGCTGATCGCCAACAGCGCTCGTGGCGTGATGAAAGTCAGCACAGATAAAATCGGCCGGTCGGACGGCATCAAGACCCGCGTCTCGGGTGGTGGCGTCGCGGGCCAAACGTATGACACTATCAAATCACTCGAAGGTACAACGCAACTGGACAAGTACGATGACGAACACGCCATCGTGCTCATCGGCGACAAACTCAGCGTCGTTCCCCTACCGTGACGATTCCATTGATCTGAATCAACATACACCATCCAATTCACACCAGGCACCGAGCAACCTCGGTGCTTTTTTATGCGCACTTTTTGAACAAGTCAGACATAGGGAAATCCCGTAGTCGCCGTTCGGTGCCGACCGGAATGATAAGCGGCAACGTAATCGCAAGAATGATCCGAGATCAGTCTGGGGCGCAGCGCGCGTCCGTACACGCATTGGGGGAATGCCCCAAAAACCACGCTCACGAGGCGGCTGCGATGTCGGATCACGAATCAAACACGGGCTCGGGGCAATCGGATCGCGAAGACGAATCAGGGCAGTCCAGTCGCCGCAGCTTTGTCGCCGGGGCGTGCACGATCGGCATGGGCGGTGCGCTACTTGCCAGCTACGGCACATTCTTCAGCTATGCCGGCCGATACCTGTATCCGTCGAAACCCGCGCCCAAGGGATGGATGTTTGTCACCGTCGCGTCGGCAATGAAGGTCGGGGACTCACTGACCTATCGCACACCCGCGGGCGCACCGGTCGCCATTGCCCGACAAGCGGAGCACGGTGACGTGGATGACTTCATCGCGCTTTCCAGTCAATGTCCGCATCTGGGTTGTGCCGTGCATTGGGAAAGCCAGAACAATCGGTTTTTCTGCCCGTGCCACAACGGTGTTTTCGATCCGCAAGGCAACGCCGTCAGTGGTCCACCCGCCGACGCGGATCAACCTTTGCCCCGTTTTCCTTTGAAACTGGAAGACGGGCTGCTGTTCATTGAAGTTGACATGGATGTGCTGCCCAACGGCGCAGCCTCACAACATTCGGTCAATGAACTTGAAGGAAACGACGTGAATGAATCAGGAGGCATCGCATGAGCGCGCTGCGATCCTGGTTCAAGGAACGCGTGCCGTTGTCACTCGTGCAGATGCGCGAGATGACCAACGAACCGGTGCCGACCCATATGAAGCGTTGGTGGTGGTGCCTGGGCGGGACGCCGGCGTACCTGTTTGTCGTCCAGATATTCACGGGCATCATGTTGGCGTTTTACTACGAACCGTCGCCGCAGACCGCGTATGAATCGGTGCGGCACATCACCGAGGAAGTAGCGTTCGGCTGGTTTCTGCGCAGCATGCACAAGTGGGCCGCCACCCTCATGATTGCCGCGGTGATCCTCCACCAGATTCGCATTTATTTCACCGGCGCTTACCGTAAACCGCGCGAACTGAACTGGATGATCGGATGTTGCATCCTGTTGTGCACACTGGTCATCGGCTTCACCGGGTACAGCCTGGTTTACGAACAACTCAGCTACTGGGGCGCGACCGTCGGCGCAAACATCAGCGATACGGTGCCGTTCGTCGGCGGCTTTCTCAAGAAGATGATGCTCGCCGGCGAATCCTACAACGAACAGACCCTGCCCCGGTTTTATATCCTCCATGCAGCCGTGCTACCTGCGACGCTTGTCCTCCTGCTGGTGATTCACATCGGTCTTATTCGCCTGCACGGTGTCACGGAATATCGATTTGAAGACGAGCCGGACGACCATCCGACGCATTACAACTTTTTTCCCGATCACTTCATGACCGAACTGTTGATCGGCCTTGTTTTGATGATCCTTCTTTGTGTGCTTTCCACCGTGTTCCCGGCACACATGGGGCCGCCTGCCGATCCGCTTACCACGCCGGAAGTGATCAAACCCGAGTGGTTTTTCTACGTCACGTTCCGCTGGTTGAAGCTGTTCTCCGGCACCGTCGCGGTGTTGAGCATGGGTTTCATTGTGTTTGTGATGTTCATCTGGCCGTTCATTGACGGCTGGATTCGAAAGGTCTGGCCCCGAAGCGAAGCCAGCGTGTGGGTCGGCCTGCTCGGGGCGGCGTTGATCATCGGCCTGACCGTCTGGGAAGCGCTGGTCGCCCACTGAACCCCCACTTATTCGTCTATGCAGCAAAAGTCTGAAAAACTCAAACCTGTGAGTGATTTGAGATGACATTGAAAACCAAACAGATCATCATCGCCCTGGTGTCCATTGTATTCCTCGCTTCGCTGGTACTGGTGCAGTCGATGGAAGTGGCGCGTCGAAACGCCGAGGTCGGGCTGACCAAGCATCACATTGCCGTGCCCGCCAGCTCGACCAGTTGCGTCAAGTGCCATCAGGAACAGACGCCCGGCATCAACGCTCATTGGGAAGATAGCACCCATGCACGCAAAGGCGTCGGGTGTGTCGAATGCCATCAGGCGGATATCAATGACGCCGATGCGTTTGATCATTACGGTTCCATCATCGCCACCGTGGTCACGCCGCGCGACTGTTCGCGCTGCCACCAAATCGAATCGGAGGAATTCCAACGAAGCCACCACGCCAAGGCGGGCAATATCCTCGCTTCACTTGACAACTTTCTTGCCGAAACGGTGGAAGGCTCACGTGAACCGTTCAACCCGCATTCGCCCACGCCCGGCCGTGCATTCAAGGAAGTCAACGGCATGGCCAGCGCGTTCTCCGGTTGCCAGCAATGCCATGGATCGAAGGTCGCCCTGCAATCGACCGACGGCGGCATGATCACCGTTGATCAACTCAAACCCGATGAAAACGGACAACCCACCGACAAGGAAGTCCTCGCCAAGGTTATGAAAAACGATGAAGGCCGCCCCATTTTCCACGCCGGCACCTGGCCCAACACCGGCATCGGCCGGATCAACCTTGACGGCTCGCGCGGTTCGTGCTCCGCTTGTCACAGCCGACATGACTTTTCACCTCGTCGGGCGAGACAACCTGAAAACTGCGGCAAGTGCCACCTCGGACCGGACCATCCGCAAAAAGAAATCTACGAAGAATCGAAGCACGGCGTGGCATTCCGCGACCTCAAAGACAAGATGAACCTTGACGCCAAATCATGGATCCTCGGTAAAGACTACGCTGCCGCGCCGACCTGCGCGACCTGCCACATGTCCGGCCACTTGCGCAACGACGGTAAAATCACCCATGATCCCGGGCAACGCATCAGTTGGACCAACCGCCCGCCGGTCAGCCGATGGATGGATACTGATGAACATCACAAGATCGTCACCGAAACCGACCCCGGTGAGCGCGCCAAACTGATCTACGACAGCGGCGACGCCAAACGCGCCCGCATGAAACAGGTCTGCTCCCACTGCCACACGCCGGACTATGTCTCATCGTTCTACAAACAGTACGACAGCCTAGTCGTACTCTACAACGAAAAGTTCGCCAAACCCGGCGAAGCGATCATGGCCGAGTTGACGAAGCAGGGTTTGCGAACGAAAACACAGTTCGATGAAGAAATCGAATGGACGTGGTTTTACCTCTGGCACCATGAAGGCCGACGCGCCCGACACGGCGCGAGCATGATGGCGCCGGACTTCACCCACTGGCACGGCATGTTTGAAGTCGCCGAACGGTTCTACATGGAACTGATCCCACAGGCGGAGGAGATCGTGCACCACGCGAAAGAGAACGGCAAGGTCGCCGAGGCGAACGCTGTGCAAAAGGTCATCGACGATATCCTTGCCCGACCGGAACACAAATGGTTCCGCGAAGGCGCTGAAGGCGACGCCGAGCGCATCCGCAAAGCGATGGAAAAACGCTACGGCAAAGGCGGCGGCAAGCCGACCGATTGATGCAGCCCGCCTGCTCAAAACGATGGGACCAACGCGTTTGGATAACACGGAACGCGTGCCAAAAGCCGGCTTGCCCCAATACTGTCCGGTTATCTTTTTGCGGTGGCGTCGCTGATCGTGCGGGCAAAGCGCATGCATGCCAACATCGCGGTCAACATGGACCTGAATGTGACGACTTACATGCTCGACGCGACAGCAATCGAACTGTGCCATTCGTTGTTTCGCTAGGCGCTGGCGCCGCGGCAAACCAATGGAATGACAGTCAGTCGGCTTGGTCGTAATCCGGTTTCGCGGCGAGATCGATGCACACCAATTGTTTTTCATCGCGCGCCAACAGCAAGCCGTCCGCCAGCGCAATGGGCGCCCGGGTGGTAGAAGCAAGGACTGATGCTTCACCGAGGGAAGTGAATCCGTTAGGCGATGCTTTAACCATCTGCACGACGCCGTCCTGCCGCACGATGATCAATTGGTCGCCGGCAAGAATAATCGGCCCACCGGGGATGTGACGCGAGGTCCACATCACCTTGCCGGATTTGAGTTCCACGCATCGCAGTTTCGTGTCACGATCGAAGTCATGTCGACCGGTGAAACCGTAGAGATACCCATCGCGATGCACGGGTGTGACGTACTGGCTCGACATGGCGTTGTTGCCTGACCAGACGGTGGAATACTTTGACGGGTCGTTCGGATCGATCGCTAGCAGTGCGTCACCCGTTTCATAAGCTGACGAAATGTAGACGTGGTTGCCGAGTACCAACGGCGTCGCGGCATTGACTGAAGCATCCTGTCCCGAGCGCCACTTCAGATCAAAGTAGGTCTTTCCGCTGGCGGGGTTCACGGCAATAAGCCCGCGCCGGGTGAACACGAAGCCGACGCGATGCTTGCCGATCGAGCCGACGGTTGGCGATGAGTAGCCCGCGCGGTGATCCGTCGCCTGCCAGACAACCTTGCCGGTCTTGCGATGAAAGGCCACGATGCCGGCGTTGTTGCGCTGTCCGCCGATATTCAGCAACACGTGATCCCCTTCCACGACGGGTGAACACGCGCGGCCGAAGAATCCTTTCGACGTGTGAAACTGCTTCGCCGTGTCGACCTGCCAGTCGCGGTCACCGGTTTTCAAGTCGAGGCATTGCAGAATCCCCTGAGCGCCGAAGGTAAACACCTTGCCGTGTGCGACCGTCGGCGTGGCTCGCGGGCCGCGGTTCTGCCCGAAGTTGTCGACGTAATTGGTGGGATACGACGTCGACCAGAGCGGTTTGTTCGTCGACAGGCTGATGCAATCGACGATGTCCTTGTTGTTCTGGCGATGGAAGAGAATGAGGCGATCGCCCACCACGATGGGGCCGGCGAAGCCTTCGCCAATCGGACGTTTCCATCGCACGGTTGGTTTGGCGGGTAGTTTGTCGAGAATCGGTTGGCCGACGTATTGCCCATTGCGCGACGGGCCGAGCATTTGAGGCCATGGGAATGCATCGTCGCGCTCGAAATACATCATGTGTTGCCACGGCAGTTTGTCGAATTGGCGCACGAGTTTGAAACCGTTCGCCGGCACTTCCTTCATAATCTGCTGCTTGCTCATTTTGTGCAGCAGTTTGATCGGCACGTTGGGATCTTCCATGCGGAACTCAACGAGGATCATGCGCCCGCCGGGTTTGAGCGCGCGGCGCATGTGTTTAAGCATGTGCACCGGATGGGAAAATTCGTGGTAGGCGTCGACCAGGATGATGATGTCGCAGGAATTGTCCGGCAGCTTGGGGTTGGAGTAGGTGCCCAGGATGTATTCGATGTTGTCGATTTTCTGCTTCAAGGCGCGCTTGCGTAACAGACGGAGCATCTGCACCTGAATGTCGACGGCATAGACTTTGCCCTTCTCGCCGACCGCTTCGGCCATGGGCAAGGTGTAGAACCCGTTGCCGCAGCCAACGTCGCACACGGTCATGCCGGGCTTGATGCCGAACTGGGCAAACATCGTCTTAGCGTCTTCTTCGCGTTCACGTGATTCGCGGGTCAGCCAGGGCGCGCCCAGGTAATGCATCGTCTGCGCAATAGTGCGGCCCATGTAAGAACGCCGCGCCGGCGGTTGCTTTTCGTTGGCCGACTCCTTGTGCTTGATGTAACTGTCGCCCGTCTGCTGTGCGACAGCGACGCCTATACCGACAAAAAACAAAGCTAAAACCGGCAACACAAGACGAAAACCGACGGTTGTACGCATCACGACCTCCATGGAATGGAATAACCAATGGTACCAAGAGCAAGGCAAGGGCAGAGGCTATTCCCGCTGCGCTAATTCGCGAAGGCGTTCGATCGTTGCCGGGCTGTTTAACTGCGATTTGCCAAAGCCCGGCAAGGCGCCGGCGGCTTCGGCTTCCGACTGGGAGTCGGCGTAGTTTGAGATCAACACCGCGCGCGGGCCGGCGTCGCCCGCGTTCAAGTTCCGGATCAACTCAATGCCGCCACGGGCATCGAATCGCCCGTCCAACACGCGGTTGACCAGCCACACATCCCCCGCCTGCGCCAATGCTTCGAGATCGGCATCGCTGTTGGCTTCGACAATCTGAGCCTCCGGCAGCGTCTGCTCAATCGTACGCGACAGCATCCAACAGTCGGCACCGCAGTGGCCGACGAGCACAAACCGAGGTTGATCAGACATGGGTTATTCCGGCGCGTTGTTCTTCTTTTCGTGATCGATGTATTGCTTAACGACGGCTTCGTAAGCCTGTGGCTTCAAACCTACCTGCTTCGCTTCGGTCATGGCCTGGTCATAATCCATCTGCCCGTCGAGCACACGATGCGCCAACCACATCGCGCCGACCCGATTTGCCGACGCACAATGCAACAGCAACGGTTGCTCGTGCTTGTTCTTCAGAAGATCCCGCACGCGCCAGAAAATCGGCTCTGACAACGAGTCGGCCTTGCGGAACCCGGGGTTGTGGAACTTCATACCTAACGCTGTCACTACTGCGTTTTCGTCGAACCCGACTTGTTCGTCCGGCAGGCGAAGACTTACAACGGTCTTGCCGCCTGCGTCGGCGAACTTCTTCAAATCATCTTCTGAAGGTTGACCGGCGAGATACACGTGCCCCGCTTTGAACGCCGGCAGACTACCGACCGTCGTCGCCTCCAACTTTGGCAACTCCACCTTCTTGGCCGACTTGCCGTCCTTCTGATCTTTGGCAGGCGCCGGTGAAGGCGGCGCGTTGTCCTTGTTGGGATCGTCACCGCCGCCGGAGCAGCCGACCGTCACAGCGACAATAAACGTCAAAACAGCAAAGATCATCCAACTACGTTTCATGTCGTCTGGTCCTCAAGATTCCATGGCCGGGCGTTATTCCTGATTGCCGTCGGCGTTCTTCTTGTTCTCGTTTTTCTTTTCGTTCTCGTTCTCGTTTGGGGCGGGGGCTTCGCCCTTGTTGGGTTCGATGCGGCCGAACATCTGTCCGCCGTGATCGCCGGCGTCCCATGTGCCGACGTATTGGTTGTCATAGATCAACACACGGGCGGTGTAGGTTCCGCCGCCGGGCACTTTCACTTTGTCAACCACGATCACGGGCGTATCGCCCGCCCATTTCACTTCCAACAACAAGGGCACGTTCAGGTCGGTGCGGTTGTACTGAATACGGGCGTGAAAAAGCCAGAACCCGTCCTGCACTTTCACCACCTTGGAAATGACGTAGCGTTCGGTGGTCAACTTGTTTTCCCTGCCCTTCACCGTGAACGAACCGACGAGCACGACATTGTTCATCGCCTTCTCGAATTTCTTTTCGAGTTCAGCCTGTTTATCGCCGTCGTTCGCGGCCTGCGCCGACGTCGACAGACTGATCATGACCGCAACACCCAGCCACAGAAGATGATTTCGCTTCGGTTTCATCGCGTGAACCTCCAGGTTTCATTTGGCGTGTTCGAGGCGGGAGACGAATTATAACCCGTCGCCTGCCTTGACGTTTCCCACTCGTTACGGTCGAATGCAATCACTTGTGAACACGGGTTGACCATGTACGTTTACGCGGGCATTGATGAGGCGGGATATGGACCGATGTTCGGGCCGCTGGTGGTCGGCCGAGCGGTGCTGGCGGTGCGCGACCGTGGAATCGGGAACAGTGATCCAGACCAGAAAGCGCCGCCGGCGATGTGGGATTTGTTGTCGCGTGCGGTGTGCAAGTCGCTCTCGAAGCGCAAGGGCCGCATCGCGGTAAACGATTCAAAAAAACTGCGCACCGCCGCAGCCGGCATCAAGCACCTTGAAATGGGCGTGCTTGCGTTCGCAGGGATGAAAGACATCAACTTGCGCGCGGAGACGGTAGGTTGCCTGCTCGACGCGCTGGGCGAATCGACGCACACCGATCTGCAACATCTGCCGTGGTATCACGCGTGCGACGACCGGCCCTGGCATGCGTTGCCGACGTGCAACACGGAAGGCGAACTGGCTGTCGCGCGCGGCATGCTCGGCGCGGTCGCCGCCGATGCCGGTGTGAAAATGCTGGATATGGGTGCGGCCGTCGTGTTCGAGGATCAGTTCAACGACATGGTCGCTAAAACGCATTCCAAAGCGGCGACGAGTTTCACTTTCGTCGGCAAGCACCTCGCCGCCATCTGGCAGCAGTTCGGGCAATACTATCCGGTGGTTGTTGTTGATCGCCAGTCCGGCCGCATGCATTATCGCGAGTTGCTCGCGCTGTGTTTTCCCAATGCTGGTCTGACGGTGTTGCATGAAGACAACGAACGCAGTTCGTATCACATCGAAGAGAAAAGCAGAGCCATGACCGTCCGTTTCGAGGTCAACGGCGACGGCAGCCATATGCCCGTCGCGCTGGCAAGCATGACCGCGAAGTACACGCGCGAACTGATGATGATGCGGTTCAACGCATGGTTCGGCGAACGGTTCCCCCACGTCAAACCCACCGCTGGCTACGCCACGGATGGCAAACGATGGTGGACCGAAATCGAACCGGAACTCGGATCACTGAAGATTGAACCCGCGTTGTTGAAGCGGATGAGTTAACCGGCGTGATCACCTTCGCAACGTCCCCAAATCCACCACCACGCGACCATGTCGGTAGAAGTCGACATTCAAACGGTTTTCATCGATGAAGGTGAATACCAGGTAGTTGAACCGCATGCGGTCGGCGGTGTCCATGTCGCCGAGGCCGGGGCCGGCCCAGTCGCGGTTGCGGTGTTCCTGGGCGTGCAGGTGGTAGTGGGCCGCGCGGGTATACAACGCATCGATCATCGATTGGCGCGGCGTGAACTTACGGTTGTGCGACAGGCGAATGATCGGCAGATGCTCCTTGGCGACCGCTTTACCGCCAGTGATGCTAATCACGCCGCCTCGCTCTGTGCCTTGGTCTTTCACGTCGCGGTCACCTTGCCGAAACAGAAACGATTTAACGCTGGCGTCCTGCACCGCGCGAAGCAGTTCATGGATGGTCAGCAGATCGCCCCATGACAGTTTATCTTTCCACGCATGCAACCGCTGGGGA